>DATMTQ010000079.1:0-7112 GCA_035564095.1 Microbacterium sp.
ATTCCGAGGGCCGCCAGGATGCCGGCCGAGACCCGCTCGAGCGTCTTCGTCACCCGCGGACGCTTCAGCCACGACATCGCACGTGCGGCGAGCATCGCCACGACGACCAGATACACACAGGCGATGGCCGCGTCGATCGCGCCGAGCACCATCGTGTCCGCCAATGCGGCGGAGCCGTGCGGCACGAACTGCGGGGCGATCGCCAGGAAGAACAGGCCCACCTTGGGATTGAGCATCGTCGAGACGGCACCGGCGAGGAATCCCGACGGGATGCTGGTGCGGCGCGGCTCGGTCTGCGCCGCCGGGGCGCGCTTGCGGCTCGCGAGGAACGCCGCGACACCGAGGTAGACGAGGTAGAGGCCGCCCACGACCTTGAGGATCCGATACGCCTCGGCCGACTGCTGCAGGATCGCGGCGAGGCCGAGCGCGACCGCGAGAGCCCAGATGATCGAGCCCACTGCGGAACCGGCGGATGCGGCGATCCCGGCGCCCGGCCGGGCGAGGCTGAACCGCAGCACGAGGAACGTGTCCGGGCCCGGGGTGATCGCGAGCAGCACGCACAGTCCGGCGAAGGCGAGGATCGAGGCTGCGGTCATGAGCGCAGTCTACGGTCGCGCGCAGACCGGCCGGAAATGCCGGCGTCCGGGGCCGGCTCCGGCCCCACCGTTCACCCGTAGAAGAGCTTCTCGAACACGCGACGGGCGCGACGGGCCGTGCCCATCCAGTCCTCCTCCACCCGGCTGGCCGAGCGCGGCGGGTATTCCAGGAGCTGCCCGATGCCGTCCAGACGTCGCCGATCGGCGGGAAGCACGTCGCTCGTCTGGCCGGAGAGCAGGGTGTTGGCCGAGCGCAGCCGGCTGGCGAGCAACCACGCGCTGCGCAGTCGCTCCGCGGCGGTGGTGCCGACGAACCCGGCCTCCACCACGGCATCCAGTGCCACCAGCGTCGAGGTGGTGCGCAGCGCGGGGATCGCGCCGGCGTGCTCCAGCTGCAGCAGCTGCACGAGCCACTCGACGTCGCTCAGCGCCCCGGGTCCGAGCTTGAGGTGTCGCTCGGGCGGCGTGCCCTGCGGCAGACGCTCGTTCTCGACGCGCGCCTTGATGCGCTTGATCTCGCGGATACCGTTCAGATCCAGCGAGACCGGGTAGCGCACCTCGTCGGCGAGCCGTTCGAAGTCCTCGATGAGCCGCACCGTGCCGGCGATGCCGCGGGCGCGAAGCAGGGCCTGCGCCTCCCACGAGAGCGACCACCGCCGGTAGTACTCCCGGTACGCGTCCAGCGAGCGCACGAGCGCTCCGTTGCGTCCCTCGGGCCGCAGATCCGCGTCGAGGTCCAACGGTGCGCGGTGGTCCTCGGAGTGCTTGCGCAGAGCGCCCACGAGCTTGCGCGCCAGCTCGTTCGCCCGCTCCGGCTCGACGTCCCCTGCCCGGTACACGTAGAGGACGTCGGCATCCGATCCGAACCCGAGCTCCGCGCCGCCGAACCGGCCCATCGCGATGATCGCGAACTCGAAGCCGTCGTCCGCGGGCTCGACGATCTCGCGTCGCACCGCGCGCAGGGCGGCCTGGATCGTCATCTCGGTGATCGTCGTCAGCGAGGCGGCCACCTGGTGGATGTCGATCGCGCCGAGCACCGCGGCCATGGCGGTGCGCAGCAGCTCGCGGCGGCGCAGCGCGCGCACGGACTTCATGGCGTCCTCGATCGTCGCATGACGGCCCTGGATCGCGCGCGCCTCGTCCTGCAGGGCCGTGCCGGTGCGCGGCCGCAGCTGATCGGGGTCGTCGAGCCAGCCCGCGGCCTCGGGGATCCACTCCATGAGGTCGCCGATGTACTTCGAGCAGCTGAGCACCTGCGTGAGACTGTGCGCAGCCGTGGACGAGTCGCGCAGCATCCGCAGGAACCACGGCGTGCTGCCCAGCCGTTCGGCGATGCGCCGGAACGCCAGCAGCCCCATGTCGGGATCCGCGCCCTCGGCGAACCAGCTGATCATCACGGGCATGAGGTGCCGCTGGATCGTCGCGGTGCGGCTGAGTCCGCTCGTCAGCGCGGCGATGTGACGGAGGGCTCCCGCCGGATCCGCGAAGCCGATCGCGGCGAGACGATCGTGGGCCTCCGCCGTCGACAGACTCCGCTCGGCTTCGGGCAGGGCGGCGACGGCCGAGAGCAGCGGCCGGTAGAACAAGCGCACGTGGATGTCGCGCACCTCGCGCTTGATCTTCTCCCAGAGCGCCCGCACGGCGTCGCCGGTCTCTGCGAGACCGCTCGCCCGGGCGAGCACCCGCAGGTCGTCGGGACGCGTCGGCATGAGGTGCGTGCGCTGCAGCCCGCGCAGCTGGAGCCGGTGTTCGAGCACGCGCAGCATCCGGTAGTCCTGGCCGAACGCGCCGGCGTCCGCCCGGCCGATGTAGCCGCCGTGGACGAGGGCGTCGAGGGCTTGCAGGGTGCTGCGCTGACGGATGCCCTCGTCGCTGAGACCGTGGACGAGCTGCAGCAGCTGCACCGTGAACTCGACGTCGCGCAGTCCGCCCGGCCCGAGCTTGAGCTGGTTCGCCAGCTCCGCGGCGGGGATGTGCGCCGTCACCCGCTCGCGCATGCGCTGCACGCTGTCGACGAAGTTCTCCCGCGCCGCACTCGTCCACACCTTCGGCAGCACCGCGGCCACGTACTCGGCGCCGAGCTCGGCATCCCCCGCCAGGGGCCGGGCCTTCAGCAGGGCCTGGAACTCCCAGCTGTGCGCCCACCGGTCGTAGTACGACAGGTACGAGTCGAGGGTGCGCACGAGCGCGCCCTGCTTGCCCTCCGGCCGCAGGTTGGCGTCGACCTCCCACAGCGGCGGCTCCACTTCGACGGCGCTGATCCCGCGCATCGTCTGCACCGCGAGACGGGTCGCGATGTCGATGACCCGGCTGGGCGCGAGATCCGGCGCCGACGCGGCTCCTTCGCACACGAACACGACGTCGACGTCGCTCACGTAGTTCAGTTCGCTCGCGCCGGCCTTCCCCATGCCGATGATCGCCAGCCGTGTCGCGGCGACCTCGTCGCGGGTGAACAGGCCGCCCGGTCCGCGCGTGGAGAGCTTCGTGCGGGCGACGCAGAGGGATGCCTCCAGCGCCGCACCGGCGGCATCCGCGAGCGTCGCCGCGATCGCCGGCAGCACTGCGGCGGCGTCGGCGGCGAGCAGGTCGAACACCGCGATGCGCGCCAGCATCCGCCGGTACCGCACCCGCAGCGCCACCCAGGCGTCCTCGCCGGAACGGTCCGCGAATCCGTCCGCGGCGCCGACGCTTTCCCGCAGCTCGCGCACGAGCTCAGCGGCCGTGGGCAGCGCGTCGCGCGCGACGCGCAAGTCGGAGAGCTCGGCGGGATGACGCAGATAGAAGCCGCCGAACCCCTCCGATGCCCCGATCAGCGTCCAGGCGGCCCGCGCGCCCTGCGCGTCGGACAGCACCGCCCGGACGGCGGCGGCATCCCGGCGCGCGATCCGCACGAGACAGGCGACCGCGGCGTCCGGATCGGCCGCCCACGACGCCCCCGCGACGAGGTCCGCCGCGGCGACCCCGGTCTCCGCAGCGAGCTCGTCGAGCCCCGCCTGCGCGTCGGCCAGATCCGCGAAGCCGGCACGCGCCAGCCCGGTGAGGGAGGAGGATCGGTCGCCGGCGGCCATCGGCGGCTCAGAGCATCTCGAGGTTGCGCTTCAGCTCGAAGGGCGTCACCTGCGAGCGGTACTCCTCCCATTCGCGCCGTTTGTTCAGCAGCACGTAATTGAAGACCTGCTCACCGAGGGTCTCGGCGACGAGCTCGGAGTCCTCCATGTACTCGAGGGCGTGATCGAGGCTCGTGGGCAGCGGCGCGTACCCGAGGGCGCGGCGCTCGGAGTCGGTCAGCGACCAGACGTTGTCCTCGGCCTCGGGCGGCAGCTCGTACCCTTCCTCGATGCCCTTCAGGCCGGCTGCCAGCAGCAGCGCGTATGCCAGGTACGGGTTCGCGGCCGAGTCGAGCGCGCGATATTCGATGCGGCTGGATTGATCTTTGTTCGGCTTGTACATCGGCACGCGCACGAGTGCCGAGCGGTTGTTGTGACCCCAGCAGATGAAGCTGGGCGCCTCGTCCCCTCCCCAGAGCCGCTTGTACGAGTTCACGAACTGGTTGGTCACCGCAGCGATCTCGTTCGCGTGGCGCAGGAGCCCGGCGATGAACTGGCGCCCGACGCGGGAGAGCTGGTACTGCGCACCCTCCTCGTAGAACGCGTTCACGTCTCCCTCGAACAGGGACATGTGCGTGTGCATGCCGCTGCCCGGCCGGCTGCTCAGCGGCTTCGGCATGAACGTCGCGTAGACGCCCTGCTCGATCGCGACCTCCTTGATGACGGTGCGGAAGGTCATGATGTTGTCGGCCGTGGCGAGGGCATCCGCGTAGCGCAGATCGATCTCGTTCTGCCCGGGTCCGCCCTCGTGGTGGCTGTACTCCACCGAGATGCCGAGGTCCTCGAGCATCCGCACCGACCGGCGCCGGAAGTCGTGCGCGGTCCCGCCGGGGACGTTGTCGAAATAGCCCGCCGAGTCGACGGGTTCCGGGCCGTCCGGTCCGAAGGTCGAGGACTTCAGCAGGTAGAACTCGATCTCGGGATGCGTGTAGAAGGTGAATCCGGCATCCGCCGCCTTCGCCAGAGCACGCCGCAGCACGTGCCGCGGATCGGCGACCGCCGGACGTCCGTCAGGCGTCGTGATGTCGCAGAACATGCGCGCCGTGGCATCCACGTCGCCCCGCCACGGCAGGATCTGGAACGTCGACGGATCCGGGTGCGCCAGCAGATCGGACTCGTAGGTGCGCGTCAGCCCCTCGATCGCCGACCCGTCGAAGCCGAGGCCCTCGCTGAACGCGCCCTCCACTTCGGCCGGCGCGATCGCCACCGACTTGAGGGTGCCCACGACATCCGTGAACCACAGGCGCACGAACTTGACGCCCCGCTCTTCGATCGTGCGAAGCACGAAATCCCGCTGCTTGTCCATTCCGTCCCCTTCGCCACCGACAGTACGAATCTAGCGGTCTGCGGCATCCTCCTCCGCCCACTTGCGGGAGCGTTCGCGGATGATCTCGGGGGCGTGGGCCGCCTCTTCGGCGGTGTCGAACGGCCCGGCCCGGTCCGGGGCGGGTGTGACCAGTCCTCGTTCGACCTCACCGGTCTTGAGGTTGTACCAGTACTTCTCGTCGGACACGGCATCCTCCTCGCCGGGCGTGCGCCCACGAGTGCGATCCTACTGAGCCGGTGCGGATGCCACATCCTGTCGGACGCACTTGGATACGCTGGGGCGCATGACTGAGACCGCCGTCCGCGCCGTCGGCGTCGACATCGGCGGCACCGGCATCAAGGCCGGTGTCGTGGATGTGACGACCGGCACCCTGATCAGCACCCGCGCGAAGGTCGCGACGCCCGCGGGAGCGAAGCCCCGCGATGTGCTGGCGGCCGTCGAGCGGGTGCTCGAGACGCTCGAGGTGTCCGACGACAAGATCCCGCTCGGGGTCGCGTTCCCCGCGATCATCAAGAGCGGGCGCACGTTGTCGGCGGCGAACGTCTCGGACGAGTGGATCGGGTTCGAGGCGGAGAAGTTCTTCGAGGACGGCCTCGGCCGCGACATCCACTTCGCCAACGACGCCGACGTCGCCGGCATCGCCGAGGTGCGGTTCGGTGCCGCGAAGGACCAGGCGGGCCTCACGATCCTGACCACCCTCGGCACCGGCATCGGCTCGGCCATGATCCACAACGGCGTGCTCGTGCCGAACTCGGAGCTCGGCCACGTGCAGCGCGCCAAGCACCGCAAGGACGCGGAGGCCTACGCGGCCAACTCCGTCATGGAGCGGCTCGGCCTCAGCTGGGAGCAGTGGGCGAAGCGGCTGCAGTGGTATTACAGCCACCTGGAATTCCTGTTCAGCCCCGACCTGTTCGTCGTCGGCGGAGGCGTGTCCAAGAGCAGCGACAAGTTCCTGCCTCTGCTGGACCTCACGACGCCGATCGTCCCGGCCGTGCACCGGAACAACGCCGGGATCATCGGCGCGGCCGCGCTGGCCGCGGACTGACCGCCCCTCTCGCCGCGAGCGGATCGTCGTAGACTCCGCGGCATGGCTACCACATATCCCGAGAACCCGGTTCCCGTGCACGGGAGTGCGGAGATCAGCGGAGGCGAGTTCGGCACCCTCACGATCACGTGCGACGTCGAGGACACCTGGAACGTGAACGGACCCGATGACGTCGGCTGGATCATCCGGGCGGGCGCCGAAGGCACCTACACGGTCGTCGACGTCGATGGTCGGGTCGAAGGCGTGCCGAGGCACTACCCGTCGTGGCGCGACCTCATGGTCACGTACTTCTGACGTCACGAACAGGTTGTGCGAATGGGCCGGCCTGTACGCCGGGTTCTGTTCCGGGGCGTGCGCCCCTTCGACGGTCATCTCTCTCGACGACACGTTGCCGTGCCGTTCCAGCGGCCTACCCGGGGACTCGGCGGGCCGCGTCGTCATCCCCTGTCTGGCCTTGCTCCGGGCGAGGTTTGCCGTGCGGATGCTGTCACCAGCATCCCGGTGGTCTCTTACACCGCCCTTTCACCCTTGCCATCGGCCCTTCGACGAGCTCAGGGACCGATGGCGGTCTGCTCTCTGTGGCACTGTCTCGCGGATCGCTCCGGGTGGGTGTTACCCACCGCCCTGCCCTGTGGAGCCCGGACGTTCCTCGGCGCAACGCGGCGGACCGCGTGCGACGCGACCGTCCGGCCGACCCATTCGCCCTTCCAGTCTAGGCGGCGAGGTCACTCCTTCTCGGCGGTCGGCCCGATCTTGACGTCGAGGCGGAAATCGAGGGGGAACCCGCCGAACAGCAGCCGGGTGGCCGCATCGGCGGCATCCTGCACGGCCTGCGCCACCTGCTCCGAGCAGCGGGCGGGTGTATGCACGATGAGCTCGTCGTGTAGGAAGAACGCCAGATGGGGCACCCGCGCGAACAGGATGCCCGAGGCCGCCGCGGCTTCGTCGTCGGCCACGGGCTCGAACGCCGCGAGTCGCGCCCGAAGATCGCCGAGCCACGCGAGCGCCCACTCGGCCGCGGTTCCCTGCACCACGAA
>DATMTQ010000080.1:0-10421 GCA_035564095.1 Microbacterium sp.
CGGAGCGGTGCGCCTCGACTTCGGCCCGGACGAGTACTGCACGATCGAGCTCGACCCCGCCGCAGGCACCGTCGCGTTCGACCGTACGCACGCCAGCCTCGACGCGGGCGCCCACCGCGATCGCGCGGTCGCGCCGGACGCCTTCGACGACTCCGGGCGCGCCGCCGTGCGCGTGTTCGTCGACGGGTCGGTGGTGGAGATCTTCACCTCCGCCGGCCGGTCGCTGACCTCGCGCGTGTACCCCGTCGCTCCTCCGGACTGGACCGTGCACGCCCCGGCCGGTGCCGTCGTGCACGACCTCGCCGCGGCGATCGGGACGGACGCCTCGTGAACGCCGCACCCGTGTTCTTCCGGCCCGGCGACGGATGGGTCGGCGACATCATCCCGTTCGCGCACGACGGCGTCTTCCACCTCTGGTTCCTGTACGACGACCGCGTCGTCCCGACGACCGGGATGCCCTGGCACCTCGTGACCACCACCGACTTCGTGCACTACACCGATCACGGCGAGGCCGTGCCGAGCGGTGGACCCGACGCCGAGGACTTCAACGTCTACACCGGCTCGGTCGTCGTCGCGCCGGACGGCACGGCGCATCTCTTCTCGACCGCGCAGAACCCCGGCAGACTCGGACCGGACGGCCGTCCGCGGCAGCTGGTCGCGCACGCCACCAGCAGCGGACTGACAGGCTGGACCAAGCATCCCGAGCTGACCTTCGGCGCGCCGGACGGCTACCAGCCGGGGGACTGGCGGGACCCGTTCGTGTTCCACGACGGCGAGGCGTGGCGGATGCTGGTCGCGGCACGGCACGTCGACGGGCCGGAGCGGCGGCGCGGCACCATCGCCCAGCTGACGTCGGACGACCTCGTCACCTGGACGCCGGCCGCACCGTTCTGGGACCCGCGCCGGTACATCACCCACGAATGCCCCGACGTGTTCCGCTGGGGCGACTGGTGGTATCTCGTCTACTCGGAGTTCTCCGACGCGTTCTGCACCCGCTACCGGATGGCGCGCTCGGTCGACGGACCCTGGCTCGTGCCCGACCACGACACGGTCGACGGCCGTGCGTTCTACGCGGCCAAGACCGCGGAGCGCGACGGACGCCGTTTCTTCTTCGGCTGGATCGCCACGCGGGAGGGCGACGCCGACGACGGCGCGTGGCAGTGGGCCGGCACCATGTCGGTGCTCGAAGCCGACCAGAACGCCGACGGCAGCCTGTCGTTCCGTCTTCCCGACGAGCTCGCGGCATCCTTCACCGAGAGTCTGGATGCCGGTCTGCCGTCCCTTCCCGTGCGGCTCGACGCGCCCGACCGCTTCGCGCAGGTCGTCGGCGACGCCGACCTGCCGGACGCCTTCCTGCTGTCGGCTGTCATCGACATCGACGCCGGCACCGAGGAGGTGGGGCTGCTCGTGCGGTCCACCGCCGACGGCGACGAGTCCGGCGTCCTCCGGCTCGAGCCGCGCCGCGGCCGCGTCGTCTTCGACCGCTGGCCGCGCACCGTCACCGGCGACGAGCAGTGGCAGATCTCCGGCGACGTCCCGTACGCGCTGGAGCGCCCGTGCGCACTCGCCCCCGGCACGCACCGCATCGACCTGCTGGTCGAGGGCGACATCCTCGTCGCCGTGATCGACCGAGCCGTCTCGCTGAGCACCCGGCTCTATCGCCGGGCGGGCGAGCGGATCGGCTTCTTCGCCAACGGCGGGCGCGCCGCGCTCGCTGCCATCGACCTCACCCGACGGCTCTGACAGCCGCCACCACCGAATCAAAGGAGAATCCCGTGGGCGCTTTCGGCTGGCCACACCTGCTGCTCATCTTCGCCGTCATCGTGCTGCTGTTCGGCGCGACCAAGCTCCCCGTGCTGGCGCGGAGCCTCGGCCAGTCCGCCCGTGCCTTCAAGGGCGAGATGAAGGCCATGCGCGAGGACGACACCTCGCCGGCATCCCTCGCCGCGCCGGGCGCCGACAGCGCCCCGGCTGCCTCCGCACCGGCCGCGTCGACCTCGACGGGTATCGGAGGATGACGCACAGACCCGTCATCCACTTCACCCCGGCCCGCAACTGGATGAACGACCCGAACGGGCTCGTACGCCACGGCGGCCGCCACCACCTCTTCTTCCAGCACAACCCGCACGGCCTCGACCACGCGACGGTCAGCTGGGGGCACGCCTCGAGCACGGACCTCGTCACCTGGACGGAGCATCCCGTGGCGATCGAGGCGGATGCCGCCGAGCAGATCTTCTCGGGCTCGGTCGTCGTCGACGACGAGAACACGGCCGGATTCGCCGGGGCCGGCGAGACGGCGCTCGTCGCCGTGTACACGTCGGTGTCGGCGGCGACCGGCATCCAGGCGCAGGCGCTCGCGTTCAGCGTCGACGAGGGCCTGAGCTGGACGAAGTACGCGGGCAACCCGGTGCTCGACCGGGGCTCGCGCGACTTCCGCGACCCGAAGGTGTTCCGCTACGACGGACCCGCCGGGCGGTACTGGGTGATGGTCGCCGTCGAGGCGGTCGACCGGCAGGTGCTGCTGTACCGGTCGGACGACCTCAAGGCCTGGACGTTCCTGTCGGCCTACGGACCGGCGGGCGCGGTGGGCGGGGTGTGGGAGTGTCCCGACCTGTTCCCGCTCGCGGTGGACGGCGACCCCGCCGAGGTGCGCTGGGTGCTTCTGATCAGCCTCAATCCGGGCGGCATCGCCGGGGGCTCCGGCACCCAGTATGTGGTCGGACGGTTCGACGGTGCGACGTTCACTCCCGACGTCCCGCGCGGCGAGGTCGGGACGGGGGAGCTCGGCACGCTCGACTGGCTGGACCATGGCCGCGACTGCTACGCCGGCGTCACCTTCCACGGGCTGCCCGACGGCGAGCGCACGCTCATCGCGTGGATGAGCAACTGGGATTACGCGCACGACCTGACGGACGGAGCCTGGAAGGGCGCGATGACCACGCCGCGCCGACTCGCGCTCGTGACGTGCGACGGTCGTCCGCAGCTCACCGCCCGGCCGATCCTGCCGGCGGGACGGCCCGTCGCGTGCGATCCGGATGCCGGTGCCCTGCCGCTTCCGCGCGCGACCCGCATCGACCTGCGGATCGACGGGGACGTGGAGCTCGAGTTCGCCGGGCTCGGCGGGCCGAGCGTGCTGCTGCGCTGCAGCCCGGGCGAGATCGTGCTCGACCGTTCGCGGGTGTCCGGCATCCATCCCGCGTTCCCGAGCGTCGAGCGGATGAGCGTTCCGGATGCCGCCGAGCGGATGAGCGTTCCGGATGCCGCCGAGCTCACGATCGTGGTGGACACCACGTCGATCGAGGTGTTCGCCGCGGGCGGGCTGCGCACCCTCACCGATCTCGTGCCGTGGCAGGGCGCCGTGACGCTGCATCCGCGCAGCACGGGCGGCATCGTCGAGCGGCTCGAGGTGGTGGATCTCGCGCCGCACTCGGCGCCCGTCGTCGTCATCGGCGAGTCGCTCATCGACGTTGTCGACCGCAACGGCGACCGCGCCCGGCACGTCGGCGGCAGTCCGCTCAACGTCGCCTTCGGGCTCGGACGGCTCGGTATCCCCGCCGTGTTCGCCACGGAGTTCGGCGACGACCCGGACGGCGACGCGATCGCACGTCACCTCGCCTCGGTCGGGGTGCCGATCCAGCGCACCGCCGACGGCGCCAGCCGCACGGCGACGGCGATCGCGCACATCGGGCCGGAGGGCGCGGCCGTCTACGAGTTCGACCTGGAGTGGACGTTCCGCACGCCGCCGCAGGTTCCGGCCATCGCAGCCGTGCACATCGGCTCCATCGGCGCGCTGCGCTCGCCGGGCGCCGAGCGGGTGCTCGCGTTCGTCGAGACCCTGCCCGAGGACGTGCTCGTGACGTTCGACCCCAACATCCGCCCGGCGGTCGTCCCGCCCCTCGCGCAGACCCGTGACCTCGTGGAGCGGTACGCCGCGCGCGCCGCGGTGGTCAAGCTCAGCGACGAGGATGCCGGATGGCTGTACCCCGGCGGGCCGGAGGAGGCCGCGGAGCGCCTGCTCGGCTGCGGCGCGCGTCTCGTCGTGGTCACGCGGGGAGCGGAGGGCAGCGACCTGCGCACGGCATCCGCGTCGGTGCACGCGCCGGCCCGCCCCACGCGCGTCGTCGACACGATCGGCGCCGGTGACGCGTACATGACGGGTCTGCTGGCGGCCGTCGTCGCCGGGGTCGGCGTGCCGTCCGTGCTCGACGGCGCCCTCACGGAGGGTGACCTCCAGCGGATCGGCCGGGTCGCCGCGGCGGCCGCGAGCCTCACCGTCAGCCGGTCCGGAGCGATGCCCCCGACCGCGGTCGAGCTCGACCGCGGCCTGCGCGACCTCGGCGTCGCCACGGCATCCCGCTGACCGGCCGCGCCCGGCGCCCGGTGATGTCTGAACCCATCCCCGGTCGCCGGCCGGCCGCTTACCGCGCCCCCGGTCGTTGAGCGAGGCGCGCAGCGACGAGACGAAACGCGTATCCCTGTCGGCCGGGGGAGGATGCCGCGTCTCTTCTCCCCGCGCGCCCTCGGCGACCGGGGTGTGCGTTCCGGCCCCGGCATACCGGGGCACGCCTAGGCTGGCGGCATGACTCAGGATGCCGTGATCGTCGATGTGGTCCGCACCGTTTCGGGCAAGGGCAAGCCCGGCGGCGGGCTCAGCGGCATCCACCCGGTCGATCTCGCTGCCGCCACACTGCGCGTCCTGCTGGAGCGCAACGGGCTGGAGTCCGCGCAGGTGGACGACGTCATCATGGGCTGCGTCAGCCAGGTCGGCGACCAGTCGCTGAACATCGCCCGGCAGGCCTCGCTCGCCGCCGGATTCGACGAGCGGGTGCCCGCGGTGAGCATCGACCGACAGTGCGGGTCGAGCCAGCAGGCCGCGCACTTCGCCGCGCAAGGCGTGATCGCCGGCGCCTACGACATCGTCATCGCCGCCGGCGTCGAGTCGATGAGCCGTGTGCCGCTGGGATCCTCCGCACACGGCGGCCACGTGTCCGAAGGCGTGGCATCCCGCTACCCGGACGGCCTCGTGAACCAGGGAGTGTCCGCCGAGCTGATCGCCCACCGCTGGGGCTTCGGTCGCGAGGAGCTCGACGCGTTCAGCGCCGAGTCGCACCGGCGCGCCGCGCAGGCGTGGGCGGACGGATGCTTCGACAGCCAGGTGATCCCGGTGCCCGGCGGCCCCGACCACGACGAGACCGTGCGCGCCGGCACGACCGCGGAGGGGCTCGCCGGCCTGGCGTCGGCGTTCCGCACCGACGAACTCGCGGCGCGGTTCCCCGAGCTGGACTGGCGCATCACCGCGGGCAGTTCGTCGCCGCTGACGGATGCCGCCGCCGCCGTGCTCATCATGTCGGCCGAACGCGCCGCGCAGCTCGGGCTCACCCCGCGCGCCCGATTCCACTCGTTCGCCGTGGTCGGCGACGACCCGATGATGATGCTCACCGGCCCGATCCCGGCGACCCGCCGCATCCTGGACCGTTCGGGCCTGACGATCGACGACCTCGACACGTACGAGGTCAACGAGGCCTTCGCCTCGGTGCCGCTCGCGTGGCAGGCGGAGCTGCACGCGGACCCCGCGCGGCTGAACCCATGGGGCGGCGCCATCGCCCTCGGGCACGCGGTCGGGGCATCCGGCGCGCGGCTCATGGGCACGCTCGTCGCCCACCTCGAGGCCACCGGCGGCCGCTACGGCCTGCAGACCATGTGCGAGGGCGGCGGGATGGCCAACGCCACCATCCTCGAGCGTCTCTGACCTGTGCCGGTCCTCCTCGCGGAGGCCTCCGTGCGCGCCAACACTCGGAAGTCCGACTATAATGATGGAAGACCGAACAAGCGTGGCGTGGCGCGACGGATGCCACGTCCGAATGACCGTGGAGATCCCATGCTGATGTCGACCACCCCGCTGCTGACCGCCGACGAGCGGACCGCGATCCTCGAGGCCGTGCGCGAGTTCTCGGACACGGAGCTCGCTCCGTTCGCACTGGAACGCGATGAGCACAAGATCTTCCCGCGCGACACGCTGCGCAAGGCCGGAGAACTCGGGCTGGGCGGGGTCTACGTGGGCGAGGACGTCGGCGGAGCGGGCCTCGGCCGCAGCGAGGCCGTGCAGATCTTCGAGATGCTCGCTCAGGGCGATCCGGCGGTCGCCGCCTATATCTCGATCCACAACATGGCCGCGTGGATGATCGACCGCTACGGCACCCAGGAGCAGCGCACCACCTGGCTGCCGCGCCTGGTCACCATGGGAGATCTCGCAGGCTACTGCCTCACCGAGCCGAGTGCGGGGTCGGATGCCGCAGCCCTCCAGGCCCGCGCGGTGCGCGACGGCGACGACTATGTGCTCAACGGCGTGAAGCAGTTCATCTCGGGCGGCGGGGAGGCATCCGTCTACGTCGTCATGGCCCGCACGGGGGATGCCGGCGCGCGCGGCATCAGCGCGTTCCTCGTCGACGCGACCCTGCCCGGCGTCTCGTTCGGGCAGCTCGAGCGCAAGATGGGCTGGAATGCGCAGCCGACCCGTCAGGTCGTGCTCGACGACGTGCGCGTGCCGGCATCCGCGCTGCTCGGCACCGAGGGGCAGGGCTTCAAGATCGCGATGGCCGGCCTCGACGGCGGGCGCCTCAACATCGCGGCGTGCTCGATCGGCGGCGCGCAGTGGGCGCTCGATCGCACGGTGCGCTACGTGCACGAGCGCTCCGCGTTCGGCGAGCCGCTGGCCGAGAAGGAGGCCGTCGCGTTCGCCATCGCGGACATGGCGACCGACCTGGTGGCCGCGCGTGCGCTGGTGCGCGACGCCGCCGCCGCACTCGACGCGAAGGCTCCGGATGCCACGGTGCAGTGCGCGATGGCCAAGCGCTTCGCGACGGATGCCGGATTCCGCGTCGCGAACGAGGCTCTGCAGCTGCACGGCGGCTACGGCTACCTGCAGGACTACGGCATCGAGAAGGTGGTGCGCGACCTGCGCGTGCACCAGATCCTCGAGGGCACGAACGAGATCATGCGCGTCATCATCGGCCGCGAGGTGCTGCGCGGCTGAGCGCCCGTGGAACGATGAAGGGCATGACCGAATACGAGACGATCCTCGTCGAGACCCGCGGCCGCGTCGGCTGGATCACCCTGAACCGGCCCGAGGCGCTGAACGCCCTCAACAGCCAGGTGATGCACGACGTCGTCGCCGCGGCGACCGCGTTCGACGCGGACGAGGGCATCGGCGCGATCGTGGTGACAGGCTCCGAGCGCGCGTTCGCCGCCGGGGCGGACATCAAGGAGATGGAGTCCAAGTCCGGGCTCGACATGATCATGGGCGATCACTTCGGAGAGTGGGCCCGGTTCGCCGCGGTGCGCACCCCGGTGATCGCCGCGGTGTCGGGCTACGCGCTCGGCGGCGGCTGCGAGCTCGCGATGATGTGCGACATCATCCTCGCTGCGGACACCGCGAAGTTCGGGCAGCCCGAGATCAACCTCGGCGTCATCCCCGGCATGGGCGGATCGCAGCGGCTGCTGCGCGCGGTCGGGTATTACAAGGCCGCTGAGCTGGTGCTGACGGGCCGCATGATGGATGCCGCCGAGGCGGAGCGCGCCGGACTCGTCTCGCGCGTGGTGCCGGCCGCCGACCTGCTCGCCGAGGCGGGCCGGACCGCCGACACGATCGCCGCCAAGTCGCTGCCCAGCGTGTACGCCGCCAAGGCCGCGCTGGATGCCGCCATGGAGACGAGCCTCGCCGAAGGCCTGCGCCTGGAACGGCACGCGTTCGCCGCGCTGTTCGACACCGCCGACCAGAAGGAGGGCATGGCCGCGTTCCGCGAGAAGCGGCCCCCGGAGTTCACCGGCCGATGAGCCTACAGCGGCTCGGGGGCGGGGCGCGGGTCGGCGAAGTCGCCGGCATCCCGTCGCATCCGGGCGATTACCGACACCAGCGCATCGGCGTCGTCCGGAGACAGCCCCGGCTTCTCGAACACCTCGTGGTTGAGCGCGTCGGTGGCCTCGATCGCGAGCGCACGGCCCGCGTCGGTGAGCACCACGAGCGTGGCGCGGCCGTCTTCCGGATGCGGCTCGCGCTGCACGAGTCCGGATGCCTCGAGGCGATCGACCGTGTTCGTCACGCTCGTCGGGTGCACCTGCAGGCGCACCGCGGCCGACGCCATCGGCATGCGGCCCTGCCGGCTGAAGTGCAGCAGGGTCAGCATCTCGTAGCGCGCGAACGTCAGCCCGAACGGGCGCAGGGTCTGCTCGACGCGCGCCAGCATGAGCTGCTGCGCGCGCATGATCGACGTCACGACGGTCATTCCCGGGGCGGCATCCGTCCACCCGTGTTCCACCCATTGGCGCTTCGCCTCGGCGATCGGGTCGATGCGCAGGGTGCGTCCGGCTCGTTTGGCAACCACGTGGCTGCACCTCCTCTGAGATGTTCAACGTTATCGGTTCCCGCGTACCTCAATAGACTCGGAGGGCAGCCGGCCGTCGCGGCTGTGACAAAGGAGTGCGCATGAAGATCGTCGTGCTGGTCAAAGAGGTGCCCGACACCTACGGTGACCGCAAGCTGGGACTCGAGACCGGGCTGGCGGATCGTTCCGGCGATCGGGTGGTCGATGAGATCTGCGAGCGGGCGCTCGAAGCCGCGATCACCCTGGCCGGCAAGGCGGGCGACACCGAGGTGGTGGTGCTGTCGATGGCCGGCGAAGCCGCGCAGGCGACGGTGCGCAAGGGGCTCGCGATGGGTGCGGCATCCGCGGTGCAGGTCATCGACGAGCAGCTCGTCGGCGCAGACGTGTCGCTGACCGCGCAGGTGCTGGCCGCGGCGCTGCGGCGCATCGGCTTCGACCTCGTGATCGCCGGCAACCAGTCCACCGACGGCTCCGGCGGCGTCGTTCCGGCGATGGTCGCGGAGCTGCTGGACGTGCCGCAGCTCACCGCGCTGAACACCGTCGAGGTCGACGGCGACCGGGTCTCGGGGGAGCGCGCGATCGACGGCGGCACCGCCCGGGTGTCGACCACGCTGCCGGCGGTGGTGTCGATCACCGAGCGCATGCCCGACCCGCGCCTGCCCAGCTTCAAGGGCATCATGGCGGCGAAGAAGAAGCCGTTCGAGACGCTCTCGCTCGCCGACCTTGATGTGGACGCGGATGCCGCAGCCCAGCCGTGGTCGATCATGACCGCCGTCGCCGAGCGGCCTGCGCGCACAGCGGGCGTGAAGATCACCGACACCGGGGACGCCGGCGAGCAGCTCGCCAAGTTCCTCGTCGACAACCGGCTGGCCTGAGGAGAGCGACGATGACCGACTTCGGCACCAACCCCGTGCTCGTCCTGCTGGACGTCACCCCCGACGGCGAGCTCGCGAAGAGCTCCGCAGGCCTCATCGGCGCGGCATCCGTCATCGGCACCCCCGTCGCGCTGGTCGTGGGCCCCGGCGCCGAGCAGCTCGCGGCCCGTGCCGGGGAGCTCGGCGCCCCGCACGCGCTGTGGGCGACAGGCGACCCCGCCCGGCTCACCCTTCCGACGGTGGCGGCGCTGACCGCCGCGGCCGAACGGGTGCGGCCGGATGCCGTGCTGGTGTCGAACTCGGTCGACGGGCGGGATGCCGCGGCCCGGTACGCCGCGCGCGCCCGGGTGGCGCTCGCCGTGGACGCGATCGGCGTCGCCCGCGACGACGAGGGGATCGTGGCGCGGCATTCCGTGTTCGGCGGGGCGTTCACCGCCGAGTCCGCGGCGACCTACGGGGCCCCGGTGATCACGGTGCGGCAGGGCGCGATCGACGACCGCGCCGAGCCGGTGACCGCAGCCGTGACCGCGCTGGACGTGCCTGCCGACGAGCGCCGCGCCGGGTCGGTGGACTCGGTGGATGCCGCGGTCGTGGCATCCGCCCGCCCGGAGCTGCGCGGGGCGGCGAAGATCGTCTCGGGCGGCCGCGGCCTGGGCTCGGCGGAGCATTTCGCGCTCGTGGAGCAGCTCGCGGATGCGCTCGGGGCGGCGGTCGGCGCATCCCGTGTCGCCGTCGACTCGGGCTGGGTGCCGCAGTCGTACCAGGTGGGGCAGACCGGCGTGTCGGTGTCGCCGCAGCTGTATGTCGCTCTCGGCATATCCGGAGCGATCCAGCACAAGGCGGGCATGCAGACGGCGAAGACCATCGTCGCGATCAACAAGGACGAGGATGCCCCCATCTTCGACATCGCCGACTTCGGCGTGGTCGGCGACGTTTTCCACGTGGTGCCGCAGCTGATCGCGGCCCTCGAGGCCCGGAAGGCCTGACCGGTGGCCCAGGTGCAGCTACGCCGCGGCCTGCCGCGCATCCCCGGCGGCGCCCCCTGGCCCCCCGCCGCGGATGCCCCGGTCCCCGACGCCCCGGTCTCCGAGGCCCCGGTCGCCGAGGCCGCAATCCCGGTCGCTGAGGCCGCAATCCCGGTCGCTGAGCCTGTCGAAGCGACGTC
>DATMTQ010000081.1:0-1523 GCA_035564095.1 Microbacterium sp.
TCAGGCGGGCACGGAGGCGAACCGTCCCGGCCGGAATGACGCCATCAGCGGGGAGACGAACCCGGTGGCGATCTCCTCGGCGAGGAGCTCGCCGGTGAGGAGCCCCTGGGTGGCACCGCTGTGGCTGAAGGCGACGTACAGCCCGGGGATCTCATCGAGCTGCCCGTAGACGGGCTCGCCGTCGGCGGGCACCGGCTTGTACCCGGAGCCGATGCGGTCGAGTTCCAGCACGGGGTGGCCGGCGAGCACCCGGCGCCCCTCCTCCAGGAGCCGGCGCACGACGTCGTCGCGGATGACGAGCGAGCCGTCCGCTGCCACCTCGATCGATTCCTCCGACCAGGCCGAGTCCATCGCGAATCCGCCGTCCACGGTGCGCCGCACCGCGACGCGCGGGGTGTTCAAGGTCGCCGTCAGTGCGCTGTCCACGGGCTTCGTGAAGGCGACGAACGCGGGCGGGCTGGACGTGCCGATCTCCACGCCCAGCTCGGAGAGCTGGTGCGGTGCGGCCGGTCCCGTCGCGAGCAGCACCGCGTCCGCCGCGATGCGCTCCCCCGAGGCTAGCCGGATGCCGGTCGCGCGACCGGCATCCACGGTCGGCGTCGCCGGCCCCGCGTTCTCCACGATCGTGCCGCCGAGGGCGGTGATCTCGGCGGCGAGCAGGGCGATCACCGACGGCAGGTTCACCCAGCCCTCGCCCGGGTTGAAGATCGCGCCTTCGGCCGCGACGGCGTCGGCATCCACCCCCGGCGCGAAGTCGGGGATCTGCTCGCGGGTGAGCCACAGGGCGTCGTAGCCGCGCTCGCGCTCGCTGGCGAAGAGGTCGTGCAGCGACTCGCCCTCGGCGGCCCACATGAGCCCGCCGGTGAAGCGGAGGTACTGCTCCGAGCCCTCGTGCCGAGCGGCCCAGGTGCGCCAGCGGTCGATTCCGGCCAGCCGGATCGCGTAGTACGGCTGCGGCCAGTTCCACGCCGAGTTGAGCCACGCGAGCGACCGGCCCGAGGCGCCGCCGGCGAGCGCGCCGTCGGTCACGAGCGTCACCCGGATGCCCTTGCGCGCGAGCTGCGCGGCGGTCGACGTGCCGAAGATCCCGCCTCCGAGGATCGCGACGTGGTCGGGGTGCTGGTTGGTCATCATTTCTCCTCTGAATCTTCTGCCGCGTGTCAGCGGCGGGTCTCGGCGTGGATGCGCTCGATGAGCTCGAGGCCCGCCACGGCATCGGCGGGATCGACCGGAAGATCCCCGCCCCGCAGGATCGCATCGGCGAGGAGGCGATAGAACGCCCCGTAGTCGCCGCGCTCGGTCGGCACGGGCACCGGCGCGTCATCCGTTCCGCCAGTGCCCCACCGGGCCTCGTCGGTCACCCCGTAGCCGGCGTCGTCGGGCGAAGTGCCGGCGGCGAGTGCGGCCTCCTGGCCGTCCAGTCCCCGCACCGTGTAGCCGCCGCGCGATCCCAGCACGTGGAAGCGCGGGCCCGATTGCGGCGCCATCGAGCTGACCCACAGGTGCGAGATCGGCCCCGATGC
>DATMTQ010000082.1:0-2761 GCA_035564095.1 Microbacterium sp.
CAGGAGGGCACATGGTGACGGATCTGCAGGGAGTTTCCCGACGGGCTCCGTCAGCACTCGATGACGTTGACGGCGAGGCCGCCTTCGCTCGTCTCCTTGTATTTGGTCGACATGTCGATGCCGGTCTGGCGCATGGTCTCGACGACGGCGTCCAGCGGCACGTAATGCGAGCCGTCGCCGCGCAGGGCGAGGCGTGCGGCGGTGACCGCGGTGGATGCCGCGATCGCGTTGCGCTCGATGCAGGGAATCTGCACGAGGCCGCCGACCGGGTCGCAAGTGAGCCCGAGGTGGTGCTCCATGGCGATCTCGGCGGCGTTCTCGATCTGCCGATTGGTGCCGCCCATCACCGCGGTGAGGCCGCCGGCGGCCATCGCGCATGCGGAGCCGACCTCGGCCTGGCATCCGCCCTCGGCGCCGGAGATCGATGCGTTCGCTTTGAACAGCGAGCCGAGGGCGGTCGCGGTCAGCAGGAATCGGCGGATGCCGCGCCGACGGTTGGCCTCGGTGAGCTCGTCGGTGTCGGCGCGGTCTTGCCCTTCGACAGGCTCAGGGCGCGAAGCCCCAGGCTCAGGGCGGGAGGCCCCGGACTCAGGGCGCGAAGCCCCGGACTCAGGGCGCGCGGCGTGCGCTCCTCCGAAGCCGAGCAGGGCCGAGCCGACCAGCTCCCCGTGCGGTGTGACCGCGTTGCCGACGCCGAGTCCGGAGTCTGCGAGGAAGCGCCACCAGTACATCGCGACCGCCGGAAGGATGCCCGCGGCGCCGTTCGTGGGCGCCGTGACCACGCGACCGCCGGCCGCGTTCTCCTCGTTGACGGCGAGCGCGAACGCGCCGAGCCACTCTCCGGGGAGCTCGCGGTGCCCGTGCGATTCGACGCCTTCCAGCTGCGAGCGGATCACGGAGGCGCGCCGCTTCACCTTGAGGATGCCGGGCAGCGTGCCGCCGGTGTGGAGCCCCGCTTCGACGCACGTCGCCATGGCGTCCCAGATGCGGTCGAGCCCTTCGGCCACCTCCTGCTCGCTGCGCAGCGACTCCTCATTGCGGCGCGCGGCCTCGGCGATCGTCAACCCCTGCTCGTCGCACAGCTCGAGCAGCTCCGCCGCACTGTCGAACTGCAGCGGGAACGGATGCTTCGACACCTGCGCCTGCTGGCCCTCGCGACGGATGAACCCGCCGCCGACCGAGTAGTACGTCTCGGCCGTGAGCGGCACGCCCGCGGCATCCTTCGCGACCAGGGTCATCGCGTTCGGATGTCCGGGCAGGCGCGTGCGCGGAGCGAAGGCGATGTCGTCCTTCGTGAACGGCACCGGGTGCGTGCCCCCGAGGATCAGTGGGTCGCCGTCCGGCCACGCCTGCCAGGCGCGGCGCACGTCGGACGGCTCGCACGTCTCGGGCGCGAGACCCTGCAGGCCGGCGACGACGGCATCGGGCGTGCCGTGGCCGAGTCCCGTGGCGCCGAGCGACCCGTACAGGGTCCCCTCGACGTGGGCGACCGCGGAGAGGATGCCCGCATCCCGCAGGCGCGCGACGAAGTCGGCGGCCGCACGCATGGGACCGACGGTATGGGAGCTCGAGGGTCCTACGCCGATGGAGAACAGCTCGAACGCCGAGACATAGGCGCTCATGGTTCCAGCGTAGGACCCTGGACACCCCGCGGCTCTACGCGGCCCGGGTCTGCCCGCCGATCGCGGTCTTCATGGCCTGGTCGTGCACGGCCGACAACGCCTCAGCACCGCGCAGCTGCTCCCACGCGGCCGCGGTCGCCTCCAGCGCGAACGCGAGGCCGGCCGCGTACGCGACGATCGACTCGTCGCCCTGGTACCAGGGGTGCGGGTCGGGGTCGGGGAACGGGAACGGCACCGGGATGTGCGGGAACCTGGGGGGCGGCGGGCAGATGTCGTCGCCCGGCTCGAACGCGACGCCGAGCAGCTGCGCCGTCGACGCGGCGCGCACGAGCTCGACGGCGACCCCCGCACCGTACTGCATCGCACGGAGCTCCGCGGAGAACCGGGCGCCGCCGTCGACGGGCGGCAGCGGCTGCGGGTTGAGCGCAGCGAGGCTCGCCCGCTGCCAGGGCGCTCCCGGTCCGCCGTCGACGATCTCCCAGATCGCCGGATCGATTCTCGCGATGATCGCGATGAGGCTGTTGCTGAGCATGACGGATGGTCCCCCCGATGTGTGGACGCCTCAGGCGCCGCCCGCTCGATGCGGGTCACGGAGAGGAGCCGGCCGCACCGCGCGGTGATACGCGTCAGGCGGGCTGGAACGACACCAGGCAGACGGTGTTGCCCTCGCTGTCGCGGATGAAGGCATGCCATTCGTCGTGCCCGACAGGGCCGAGCGTGTCGTCGTCGTGATGGAAGATGAGGTGCGGCTCGGAGACCACCTCGAACACCCCCGCCAGCCGTCGCAGCGCGGCCCGCACGTCGTCCACTCGCAAGTACAGGAGGGCGCTCGGCGCATTGCCGTCGAGCAGCAGCCGCACGCCGTCGAGGTCGAAGAACAGCAGCCCGGGCGGGTCGTACCGGGCGGTGGGTTCAGTGCCGAGCAAGCGGCCGTAGAACCGCGCGGCGCGGTCGAGGTCGGTGGCGCGCTGCGCGATCTGGACGAGCCTCATGCCCAGAGCTTGACAGAATCCGCGCTCGTTTTGGCCTGACGGGTCACCGCCGGGCATGCTGGAGCGTCCCCCTGTGTGCTCGAGCTGATCCGAGTGCGAGAACCACTCGACGAAGGGTCCCGGCTCATGATGGGCACCTCCCATGCG
>DATMTQ010000083.1:0-2599 GCA_035564095.1 Microbacterium sp.
ACCGCGCCGTCGCCTGCGCCATCCGCGACGACGTCGGCATCCCCGGACGCCACCGCCGCCCCGTCCCCGTCCGCGAGCGGGGCGACCGGCGCCGCGTCGACCGCGCCCATGGTCGGCGTCCACGACCCGGTGGGGTCGGACCTGTGGCTCGAGGAGTTCCAGGACAAGGACCTGCTGATCCAGCCGCTGCAGCTGCCCGCCGGCACGAGCGCGCTGATCGCATCCGACGGCACGAAGCCGGCACCGACGGACATCTCCGTCACATGGCCGCTGTCCACCGCGACGCCGTGGGCCGGCCCGCTCATCGTGTCCGGCGGAATCCTCCTGCTCGTCGGCGGGCTGCTGTACATCCTCGCGATCCGGCACGTGCGCCGCTCCCGCGGGCCGCGCCGCAAGAGCCCGCCGCCTCTGCCGTCCGGGCGGGCCGACGAGCCCGAGGACCTGTCGGTCACCGCGGCCGACAAGGGCGTGATCTCGTCCGGATCCGCATCGCCGACCCGTCGGTCACGCCGCGCCTTCATCGCCGTCCCGCTCGCATTCAGCGCTCTGCTGTTCGCCGGCTGCAGCCCGGACGCCTGGCCGCACTTCGGCCCCTCGGCCACGCCGTCCCCGTCGGCGACCGTCGTCGCCGACGACCAGCAGGCGCCCGCCGTGACCGAGCCGCAGGCCGAGCACATCCTCGCGAGCATCGCACGCACGGTGGCCACCGCCGACGCGAAGATGAACGCCACCACGGCGGCGACGCGCCTGGCCGGTGCCCCGCTCGCCGAGCGCCGGGCCAACTACACGATCCGCAAGAAGGCGAAGGGGGTGTCCGCGCCGGCGGCCATCCCCGCCACGGGACTCAGCCGCGGCGTCGTGCTCCCGCAGGCATACGACGGGTGGCCGCGCACCGTCATGATGATCGCGTCCGACACCCACAAGACGTCGTCGCCGTCCTCGGTCCTCATGATGACGCAGGCCGATCCGTGGACGAACTACAAGCTCGTCTCCGTCGCCCAGCTGCAGCCGTCCACGCAGATCCCCGACCTCGCCCCGTCGTACGTCGGTGCGTCCGCGGTGCCCCCGGACTCGTCGTTCCTCGTGCTGCCCCCGGACCAGCTCGCCGCCGCCTACGCCGACATGCTGAACAAGGGCGCCACCAGCCGCTTCGCAGGCAGCTTCGATGAGGCGACCGACACCTTCCTCGACCAGACCAGGAAGGCGCACGCGGCGCAGCTCGCCGCCTTCAACAAGTCGGCCAAGAAGAGCGGGCAGACCGGCACCATGACCTTCAAGGCCGGCGCCGGCAGCACCGCCCCGTCGTCGCTCGCGACCCTGGACAGCGGCGCGATCGTCGCCGTGCAGGTGGACGACTCGACGATCACGAAGCCCACGGCGTCCGGTGCCGTGATCTTCGCGAGCGACGAAGCCCGGGCACTGACCGGCACGAAGCAGTCGAGCACCGGCTACACCACCACGTACAGCGATCAGCTCATCTTCTACGTTCCCGGCCAGGGCGGCGCGAACACGAAGATCCAGCTGCTCGGCTACGCGTCCGACATCCTCTCCGCGAAGGTGAACAAGAAGAAATGAGCGACCCGAACCTGGGCGCGTCGCTGCGCGGCGCCGTCGACCTGTCCTCCCTGCGCGGCCGGCCCGCGACGCCGGCTGCTCCCGCGCCCGCACCGGGCGAAGCCCTGCCGGTCACCGGTCTCGTCGTCGACGTCACCGACGAGACGTTCGGCGACGTTCTCGAGCTGTCGCGGTCGGTCCCCGTGGTCGTCGACCTCTGGGCCGAATGGTGCGGCCCCTGCAAGCAGCTGAGCCCCGTGCTCGAGAAGGTCGTCACCGAGCTCGCCGGCCGCCTTCTGCTGGCCAAGGTGGACGTCGACGCCAACCCGCAGCTGGCCGCGGGCTTCCGGGCGCAGTCGATCCCGATGGTCGTCGCCCTCGTGGCCGGTCAGCCCGTGCCCCTGTTCACCGGCGCCGTGCCGGAGCAGCAGGTGCGCGAGGTCTTCGCGCAGCTGCTCCAGCTCGCCGCGCAGAACGGCGTCACCGGCACGCTTCCCGTCGGCGATGAGGCGCCGCCCGCCGCCGCCGACGAGGAACCGCCCCTGCCGCCCCTGCACGCCGAGGCCTACGACGCGATCGAGGCCGGCGACTACGCCCGTGCTATCGCGGCCTACGAGAAGGCGCTGGCGGAGAACCCGCGCGACGAGGATGCCCATGCCGGACTCGGTCAGGTGCGACTGCTGCAGCGCGTGCAGGACGTGTCCCTGGAGGACGCCCGCCGCGCCGCGGCGGAGGACCCGTCCGACGTGGATGCCGCCCTGCGCATCGCCGACCTGGACGTCGCCGGGGGTCACGTGGACGACGCGTTCGGGCGTCTCCTCGACCTGTTCGCCGTGCTGCCCGCGGACGAGCGCCCCCGGGTGCGCGAGCGGCTGGTCGAGCTGTTCGGCCTGGTCGGCGATGACGACCCCCGCGTCGTGCGGGCACGCGGGCGCCTCGCGAGCCTGCTCTTCTGACCCGGTCCGCATCGGGCGGGCACGCGTGAGGGGCTCCGGCACGGCGCCGGTGAACAGGGGCACGGGCTGACCGGCCACGAGGGCGACGA
>DATMTQ010000084.1:0-4280 GCA_035564095.1 Microbacterium sp.
CACGGCGGCGACCACTCCGACCATGCCGAGCAGCACGCAGATCACCCGGCCGGTCGGCGGGAAGCGGGCTTCGAGCATGCCGGCGGCCGCGGCGGCCACGAGCAGCGCGATCGCGATGCCGGTGAGAAGTGCGGCCTTGTCCCCGGTGCCGAACAGGCCGATGGCGGCATCCTTCGCCCACGGCGGCGCGGCGTCGATGAGGGTGCCGCCGATCGCGGCGAACGGGCTGGATGCCGACGCCCCGACGGCAGCCGTCAGCTCGCCGACCCCCGCGCCGAGCACGACGGCGGCGACGCCCGCCGCGGCGGCGAACGGATAACGCGAACGACCTGCCATGGGGCCAGCGTACGTTCGCCCGGCCCGGCGCCGGCGCGCGATCCGATGACAGTTCGGTGACAGCCGGCTCGCCCCGAGCGGCCGGGCGTGCGACCGATGGATGGTGGCACCGGAACGGGCCCCGTTAGGCTCGACGCATGGGCGACCTCTTCGACGGCTACGGCGCACACGGCACGGCACGGAAGACTCCGCTGGGCTCGCCTGCCTTCGACGAGATGTTCGCGGGCGACGGCGCCTCCCGCGACGCGTACGAGGAGCTGCATCAGGCCCTCGCGCTCATGACCCAGGAGGAGCTGCGCGGGCGCACCGAGTCCCTCGCGAGCTCGTATCTCGCGCAGGGCGTCACCTTCGACTTCGCCGGCGAAGAGCGTCCCTTCCCCCTCGACGCGGTGCCCCGCATCATCCAGTACGACGAGTGGTCGCACATCGAAGCGGGCGTCAAGCAGCGGGTCAAGGCGCTCGAGGCGTTCCTCGACGACACGTACGGCCGGCAGAACTGCGTGCGCGACGGCGTCGTGCCCGCGCAGCTGATCGCGTCGAGTCAGTACTTCTACCGGCAGGCGTCCGGCATCCACTCCGCCAACGGCGTGCGCATCCACGTCTCCGGGATCGACCTCATCCGCGACGAGCACGGCCAGATGCGCGTGCTCGAGGACAACGTGCGCGTGCCGTCCGGCGTCAGCTACGTCATCTCCAACCGTCGCGTCATGGCGCAGACCCTGCCGGAGCTGTTCGTCTCGATGCAGGTACGCCCTGTCGGCGACTACCCGAATCGCCTGCTCGCCGCTCTGCGTGCCGCCGCCCCGGCCGGGGTGGACGACCCGGAGATCGTCGTGCTCACGCCCGGCGTCTACAACTCCGCGTACTACGAGCACACGCTGCTGGCCCGGCTCATGGGCGTCGAGCTCGTCGAGGGGCGCGACCTCGTCTGCCAGGGCGGCAAGGTGTACATGCGCACCACCCGCGGCCCCAAACGCGTCGACGTCATCTACCGTCGCGTGGACGACGACTTCCTCGACCCGCTGCAGTTCCGCGCGAACTCTATGCTCGGCGCGCCCGGCCTCATGCTCGCCGCGCGCCTGGGCAATGTCACGATCGCGAACGCGGTGGGCAACGGCGTCGCGGACGACAAGCTCCTCTACACCTACACGCCCGATCTCATCCGCTATTACCTGTCCGAGGAGCCGATCCTGCCGATCGTCGACACCTGGCGCCTCGAAGACCCGGGAGCCCTCGAAGAGGTGCTCGACCGCCTCGACCAACTGGT
Source organism: Microbacterium sp. (assembly GCA_035564095.1). Taxonomy (GTDB): domain Bacteria; phylum Actinomycetota; class Actinomycetes; order Actinomycetales; family Microbacteriaceae; genus Microbacterium. The sequence continues at coordinate 1,604 of DATMTQ010000084.1, forward strand.
CGTCAAACCGGTGGACGGCTCCGGCGGCAAGGGGCTGATCGTGGGTCCGGATGCCTCCCGGGCCGAGCTGGATGCGATGCGCACCCGTCTGCAGGCCGACCCGCGCGGGTGGATCGCGCAGCCGGTGGTGATGCTCTCGACCATCCCGACGCTGGTGGAGGACGGGATGCGGCCCCGGCACGCCGACCTGCGCCCGTTCGCCGTCAACGACGGCGACGACATCTGGGTGCTGCCGGGCGGTCTCACCCGCGTCGCGCTGCCCGAGGGCCAGCTCGTGGTGAACTCCAGCCAGGGCGGCGGCTCGAAGGACACGTGGGTCGTCGGGGGCGCGGCCCCCGCGCACGTCGAGTATGCGCAGGGCTACGGGCTCGCCGGGCTCGTCGCCGACCAGGCCTCGGCCGTGACCCAGGCGATCCCGATCATCTACGACACCGCCGCGCCGCCGCCCGACCTGTCCCCGCAGGATGCCCCGACCCCCGCTCCGGTGCGCCACGCCCAGGAGGAGCAGCAGCAGCAGTCGGGCCCTTCGACAGGCTCAGGGACCGGTGCGACAAGCTCAGGGACCGGGACATGCTGAGTCGCATCGCGGAATCCCTGTTCTGGATCGGCCGCTACATCGAGCGGTCCGACGGCACCGCGCGCATCCTCGACGTGCACCTGCAGCTGCTGCTCGAAGACCCGTGGATCGACGAGGACACCGCCTGCCGCTCGCTGCTGGCGGTGATGGGCTCGCCCGTCGACGGCCCGGTGCGCCGCGGCGACGTGCTCAGCCGCCTCGGCGTCGACCGTGGCGACCCGTCGTCCATCGTGTCGTCGTTCGGGGCCGCCCGGGAGAACGCGCGCCGCGCCCGCGAGATCGTCTCCACCGAGCTGTGGGAGTGCCTGAACACCACGAACGCGCGGATGCCGCGCCGCCTGCAGTCCGACAAGGCGCACGGCTTCTTCGCCTGGGTGCGCGAGCGCGCAGCGCTCGCCGTCGGCATCGTGGACACGTCGACGAGCCACGACGAAGCCTGGCAGTTCTTCACGCTCGGCCGGTCGATCGAGCGCGCCGACATGACCGCGCGGCTGCTCGCCACGCGCACCCTCACCGAGGCATCCGGCCCGTCGTGGACCACGATCCTGCGTTCGTGCGGCGCGTACGAGGCGTACGTGCGCACCTACCGTGGGATGCCGATCGCGGCGAACGCGGCCGAGTTCCTGCTGCTGGACCGCCTGTTCCCGCGCTCGGTGATCTACTCGATCTGGCAGGCGGAGCAGTGCATGAGCGCGATCGACCCGCGCGTCGACCGGGTGGGGCACTCCAACCAGGTGCTGCGCGCACTCGGCCGCATCCGCAACGAGCTGGAGTACCGGCCGATCGGCGAGATCCTGAGCGAGCTGCCCGCCCACATGGAGAGCGTGCAGCTGGTCACCCGCGAGGCGTCCGAGGCGATCCGCCAGCGCTTCTTCCCCACCCAGACCGAGCCCAGCTGGATCGGAGAGACCTCATGACGCTTCGACAGGCTCAGCGACCGGAGGGGGCGCTTCGACAGGCTCAGCGACCGGGGGGACAGGCTCAGCGACCGGAGGGGACGATCTCATGAAGCGACTGCGCATCGAGCACGTCACCGGGTTCAGCTATCGGGGCGACGTGGCGGCGTCGTACAACGAGGCGCGGATGCTGCCGGGCACCACCGACAGCCAGTTCGTGCTCACCTCGTCGCTCGACATCGAGCCGGCCGCGGCCGTGCACTCGTACGTCGACTACTTCGGCACCCGGGTGAGCTCGTTCGACGTGCTCTCGTCGCATTCCGACCTGCGGATCATGGCCCGATCGCTCGTCGAGGTGCGTCCGCGGCCGATCGAGCCCACCGGCATCACGTGGGACCGCCTCGCCGCCGACGCGCGGCGCCAGGTGTCCACGGTGGAGCAGCTCACGCAGACCGACCGCACGCGGCCGCATCCCGAGGTCGCCGAGATCGCGCACTCGATCGCCGCCCGGCGAGACGACCCGTGGCGGGCCGCGCAGGACATCTGCATCGCCGTGGGGGATGCCGTCGAGTACCAGTTCGGCGTGACGAAGGTGCACACCACCGCCGCCGAGGCGTGGGAGGCCCGCAAGGGCGTCTGCCAGGACATGGCCCACATCGCCGTCGGAGCGCTGCGCTCGGTCGGCATCCCCGCGCGATACGTGTCCGGCTATCTGCACCCGCGTGAGGATGCCCCGATCGACGTGCCGGTCACGGGCGAGTCGCATGCGTGGGTGGAGTGGTACGCCGGCCAGTGGCAGGGGTTCGACCCGACGAACAACATCGAGATCGGCGACCGTCACGTGCTCGTGGGGCGCGGCCGCGACTACAACGACGTGCCGCCGCTGCGGGGCGTGTACGGCGGGTCGCACACGTCGCACCTGAACGTCGAGGTCACCATCACCCGTGAGGCCTGATCCGGTGGGCGAGCGGCATCCGTCCATCCCGGTGCCCGGGCTGGAGCGGGCATTCGAAGTCGTCGTGGAACTCGGCCCGCTCGAGGACCACGGGATGACGCGGGTCGGCCACCGCCGTGTCGTGCCGATCACGGGCGGCCGCATCACGGGCGCGTTCGACGGCGAGATCCTGGCCGGCGGCGCGGACTGGCAGACCGTGCGCGCCGACGGCTCGATCGAGGTCGACGGCCGCTACAGCGCGCGCAGCAC
>DATMTQ010000085.1:0-2716 GCA_035564095.1 Microbacterium sp.
GTGCGACCCCGCCCTGCCGCGCATCGGGGCGGCGCCCGCCGTGCAGGCCGCGCTGGCTTCGGCAGGAGCGACCGTCGCGGACATCGCTGCGTTCGAGATCGTGGAGGCGTTCGCCGCGCAGAGCCTCGCCGTGCTCGGCCGGCTCGGCATCGCCGACGACGATCCGCGCGTGTGCGCCGATGGCGGCGCCCTCGCCCTCGGGCATCCCTGGGGTGCGAGCGGGGCGGTCGCCGTCGTGCGGCTGTTCAGCCGGCTCGTGCGTCAGGGCGCCCCGGCGGGTACGCTCGGCGTCGCTGCGGCATCCGTCGGCGGTGGACTGGGCGTCGCGGCGCTGCTGGAGGTGGTGCGATGAGCATCCGGCTGGACGGCGTCTCGGTGCGCCTGGGCGACACGGACGTGCTGCGCGACGTCACGCTCGACGTCGACGCGCGCACCGTCGCGGTGATCGGCGAGAACGGGTCGGGAAAGTCCACGTTCGCGCGGCTGCTCGGTGGGCTCGTGGCGCGCAGCGCGGGCACCATGCGGATCCTCGGGCGCGACCCGGCGACCCACGCGAAGGAGCTGCAGCGGCGCACCGCGGTGGTGTTCAGCAACCCGGACGCGCAGATCCTGATGCCGACGGTCGCGGAGGATGTCGCGTTCTCGCTGCGTGCCGACCGTCTGCCGGCATCCGACGTGCAGCAGCGCGTCGCCGCCGCGCTCGAGCGGTTCCGGCTCACGGACCTCGCCGACCGTTCCGCGCACGATCTCTCCGGCGGGCAGAAGCAGCTGCTCGCCCTGTGCGGGGCGTTCGTGCGGCGGCCGGAGCTCGTCGTCGCGGACGAGCCGACCGCGTACCTGGATGCGCGCAATGCGCGGCAGGTGGCCGACCACCTCTTCGCGGACGACGGGCACCGGCTCGTGCTCGTGACGCACGACCTCGCGCTCGCGCAGCGCTGCGAGGTCGCGGTGCTGTTCGCCGACGGGCGCGTCGCCGCGGTCGGCGAACCCGCCGCGATCGTCGCCGAGTACGAGGCGATCCTGCGATGCTGACCCTGTACCGGCCCGGGAACGGGCGCCTGCACCGGATGCCGGCGGGACCCAAGACCCTGCTGGTGCTCGTCCTCGTACTGGGCGTGTCGCTGCTGCCGGCGATGTGGTGGGCGGTGGCCGTCGCGGGATCCGTGACCGTGCTCGCGTACGCCCTCGCCGGCCTCGGCGACGGGATGCTCGGCATGCGCGAACTCGGCCGGCAGGTCTTCGGCCTGCGCTGGATCCTCGTGATCACGATCGTGGGCCAGCTCGTCTTCCTCGGACCGCAGCCGGCGGTCGCCAACACGGCCCGGGTCGCGGCCGCGATCGTCCTGGCCGCGCTGCTGGTGCTCACCACGCGAGTCACCGCGCTGCTGGATGCCTTCGAGCGCGGACTGCGGCCCCTGCGACGGCTGAGGATCGACCCGCAGCGCGTCGCACTGCTGCTCACCGTGACGCTCACCACCATTCCGGTGCTCGCGCGGCTCGCGCGCGAGGTGCGCGACGCTCAGCGCGCTCGCGGCGCCCGCGGGAGCCTGCGCACCTTCACCGTCCCGTTCCTCGTGCTCACCCTGAAGCACGCGGACCACCTCGGCGACGCCCTCACCGCCCGGGGCGTGCGATGACGGGCGTCCGGCCGCCCGTGCTCGGCCCGGTCGTCGACGGCGAGACCCGCTGCATCCACTACCGCACCCCGCTCGACGTCATCGCGATCGAATTCCCGTGCTGCGCGACGTTCTACCCCTGCCACCTCTGCCATGCCGAGACCGCGGATCATCCGGCCGAGCAGTGGCCGGTCTCCGAACGCGACCGGCAGGCGGTGCTGTGCGGGGTCTGCAGGCATCTCCTCACCATCGACGAGTACCTTGTGACCGGCAGCTGCCCGGCGTGCGCGGCGCCGTTCAACCCGGGATGCAAGTTGCACGCCCACCTCTACTTCCAGTGAAAGGCCCCCCGATGCGTAGGACGATGCTGAAGTCCAAGATCCACCGCGCCACCGTCACCGCGAGCGATCTCAACTACGTCGGCTCGATCACGATCGACCCCGAACTGCTCGAGGCGGCGGACATCCTCCCCCACGAGCAGGTGCACGTCGTCGACGTCGACAACGGATCGCGCTTCGAGACCTACACGATCGCCGGCGCGCGCGGCTCGGGTGCCATGCAGGTGAACGGCGCCGCCGCCCGTCTCGTGCACCCCGGCGACACGATCATCGTGATCTCATACGCCGACTACGACGCGCAGGAGCTGCTCGACTACGTGCCCACCGTGGTGCACGTCGACCGGCGGAACGCGATCATCGAGGTGGATGCCGCCGTCGCCGAACTGAAGACCCTCTCGCTCTGAGGGGCCGGCAGGCGCCGAACGCGGCGACGCCAGCCAATGGGAAGCTTCTAGCCACGCTGCTGACTCGTGTACCCGATACGTCCTGTTTCCTGGGTACACAGGGTCCGCACCTACCCTCCCTCGAGGAGCCAGTCACGCGACGTGGACCACCAGATTCCATTCGAGTCGGGTGGCTCGAACTCGTCATCCGCTTTCGGCTCGAGGATGCCAACATAAACGAGGAGAAATGCGATCTCGTCGAGACTGCGCCCGGCCAGTCTGGAATCCGGCTCGATGTCGGTCGCAGTCACTCGAAGTCCTCGTAGCTTTCCGTCCCACGGTTGCCGGTAGAGGAACTCGACGGTGTCCGGATCGAGCA
>DATMTQ010000086.1:0-13792 GCA_035564095.1 Microbacterium sp.
GATCGCCTCGTGGTCGCGCTCGTCGCCCGGCGGGCGGGGGGAGTCGTGGCTGTACGGCACCTGGACGTGGCCGAGGTCGCCGGCGGATCCGCGTGCGCCGCGCTGCAGCGCGCCGCCGGAGATGATCCCGGCGCCGATGCCGGTGGCGACCTTCACGAACACGAGGTCCTGCACCCCGGGCCAGCTCAGCGCCTGCTCGCCGAGGGCGAGGATGTTCACGTCGTTGTCCACGAGCACGGGCACGTCGAACACGCGCTTCACGTACGCGGGCACGTCGAAGCGGTCCCACCCGGGCATGATCGGCGGGTTCGTCGGCATGCCGGTGGAGTGCTCGACCGGTCCCGGAACGCCGATGCCCACCCCGACGAGCGGCACCTTCGGCGCCGTGCGCAGCAGCTCGGTGCCCTCGGCGAGCACCTGGTCGAGCACCGGTTCGGGGCCGGCGGCGATGTCGACGCCGTGCGTCGTCGAGGCGAGGATGCTGCCGGCGAGATCCGCGATCGCGACGGTCGCGTGCGTGGCGCCCAGATCGATCGCGAGCACGAGCCCGGCGAGCGGATTGAAGGCCACCCGGGCCGGCGGCCGGCCGCCGGTGGACGCCGCCTCGCCCGCCGGCCTGAGCAGTCCGGCGGCGAGGAGGGCGTCCACGCGGGGCGCCACCGTCGACCGGGCGAGCCCGGTGAGGGTGGCGATCTCGGCCTTGGTGCGCGCGCGTCCGTCGCGGAACAGCTGGAACACGTCGCCGGCCCCCAAGCCCGGCGCTCCGGCGCGTGCTGCATCGACCATGGCCGTCAGTAAATCACAGACGGCGACCCAATTGACGGAAACCCAGCAGCTTTTAGCGTTGAAACAAAAACTTTTGACGGAACACTTGCAAAAGTTCGGAGTGTGGCGTCAGAATGGCTCGCATGACGATGGATGTCAGATCGACCCGCACCGACGCGAGCGCCACCCGCGCCTTGCGCGCCGGCATCATCGGCGGCGGATTCATGGGCCGCGTGCACACCCACGCCGCCCGCGTGAACGCCGCCCGCCTCGCCGAGATCACCGCCTCCACCCCCGAACGGTCCGCCGCCTCCCGCGACGCGCTCGGGTTCGAGGCCGCCGCCGACAGCGCGGAGCAGCTCATCGCCTCGCCCGACGTCGACGTCGTTCACATCTGCACCCCCAACGCCACCCACGCCCCGCTCGCCGCGGCCGCGCTCGCCGCCGGCAAGCACGTCATCTGCGAGAAGCCCTTGGCGATCGACGTCGTCGACGCCGAGGCGTTGACCGCACAGGCGGCGGCATCCGGGCTCGTCGCTGCGGTGCCCTTCGTCTACCGCTACCACCCGATGGTGCGCGAGGCCCGCGCCCGCGTCGCCCGCGGAGACCTCGGGATGCTGCTGAGCGTCGACGCCGGCTACCTGCAGGACTGGATGCTGCTGCCCACCGACGACGACTGGCGCGCGACGAGCGCCGCCGGCGGGGCATCCCGCGCGTTCGCCGACATCGGCTCCCACCTGTGCGACTTGCTCGAGTTCATCGCCGGGGAGCGCATCGTGCGCCTGTCCGCCCGCACCCGCCGGGTGTTCGACGAGCGCGGCGGGCGCCGGGTCGAGAACGAGGACCTCGTCGCGATCCTCGTCGAGACCGCCTCCGGCGCGCTCGGCACCCTGCTCATCTCGCAGATGGCCGCCGGCCGCCGCAACGCCCTCACCGTCGAGCTGCACGGATCCCGCGAGAGCCTGCGCTTCGACCAGGAGAACCCCGAGCGCCTCTGGGTCGGCGGGCGGACGGAATCGCGTATCGTCATGCGCGACCCCGCCACCGCGGCCCCCGACGCCGCCCGCCTGCAGCCGGTGCCCGCCGGTCACGCCATGGGCTACCAGGACGCCTTCGACAACTTCGTCGCCGACGTCTACGCCGCCGTGCGCGGCGAGGAGCCCGACGGGATGCCGGTGTTCGCCGACGGGCTGCGCGCCGCGCGCCTCACCCACGCCGTGCTCCAGTCCGCCGAGAGCGGCTGCTGGATCGAGACAGGAGAATGACAGTGCCCACCTACGACTACGTGATCGTCGGCAGCGGGATCAACGGCGCCATCGCCGCCGCGCAGCTGCACGAGGACCGGCCGGAGGCCACCATCCTCGTGCTCGAAGCGGGCCGCCACATCACGCCTCACGACGGCGAGCACCTCGTCGAGGCCGACGAGAACGCGATGAACGCGTCGTACGACGACCTCATGCGCCGGGCCCGCCAGATCGAGTACGTCAAGGGCGCCGTGTCGATGAACGAGATCGAGGGCGACAGCTGGGCGACCGACATGACCGGCGTCTTCCCCGCCGCGTTCCTCGGCCACAACTTCGCCCAGTTCCCCGGCGCCTCGATCGCGTGGAACATCGGCGGCATGGGTGTGCACTGGACGTGCGCGACCCCGTGGCCGTACGAGCACGAGATCCCCGACTTCCTGCCGCGCGACGAGTGGGACGCCGACCTCGCGACGGCCCGCAAGCACCTGCGCACCACCAACGGGCCGCTCATGTCGGAGCCGTGGCACAATCCGTTCACCGAGCCCATGTTCGCGGCGCTGCGCGACGCGGTGCCGAGCCCCGACCCGGCGCGCGAGTTCGGTTTCATGCCGATGGCGGGCACCGCCCACCCGGACCGTCCGTTCGCGCGCACCGGGCCCCGCGACATCGCGCCGTTCCTGTTCGACGAGTCCGTTCCGAACGTCACTCTCGTCACCGGCGTGCTCACCACCCGCGTGCACTACCACGGCGGCGCGGTCACCGGCATCCTCGGTCGCGATGTCGTCACCGGCGAAGAGACCGTGTACACCGGCCGCAACTACGTGATCGCCGCGGATGCCCTCCGCACCCCGCAGCTGCTGTGGGCCTCCGGCATCCGCCCCGACGCGCTCGGCGTGCGCCTGAACGAGCACGCCTCGATCGACGGCGACGTCGTCATCGACGCGGCCCGGTTCGGGCTGACGGATGCCGACATCCCCGCCGCGCCCGGGGGCGAGCCGTTCATCGGGTCGTACTGGAGCCCGTCGATCGGTCCGGCCCGCCCCGCGCACGGCCAGCTGATGGAGCGCGACGTCGAGGGCATGGGGCACGTGCTCGGCGTCGGCTGGTACTGCTCCACGGAGATCCGCCCGGAGAACCGCATCGAGTTCTCCGACGAGCTCACCGACGCGCTCGGGATGCCGCACATGACCGTGCACTTCTCGTACTCCGCCGCCGACCTCGAGACCATCGAGCGCACCAAGCAGGTGCAGCGCGCCGCCGCCAACGCGATCGGCGACTTCGGCGACCGCGAGACCGAGGTGCTGCCGCCCGGGGCATCCCTGCACTACACCGGCACGGTGCGCATGGGCACCGCCGACGACGGCACGAGCGTCTGCGACACCGACGGACGGGTGTGGGGCTTCGAGAACCTCTACGTCGTCGGCAACGGCGTCGTGCCCACCGCCCTCACCTGCAACGCCACCCTCACCGGCGCGACGCTGACGATCCGCACTGTGCGGGCCCTCGCCGCCGCATTCTGACCCTCATCCGAACACCCTCACCCGAAACACCCTCACCACAGACAAGGAGCTGATCAGGATGACTCACCTGACCACCCGACGCCGAGCGACGACGCTGGGTGTCGCGCTCGTCGCCACGGCCCTGCTGCTCACCGGCTGCGGCCGCGCGAACAGCGAACCGACCAGCAGCGGATCCTCCGGCCCGGCGATCAACGCCAAGCCCGCCACCGGCACCGTCCAGCTCTGGTCGGAAGGCGCCGACGGCGACAAGCTGCCGACGATGATCGCCCAGTTCAAGAAGACGAACCCCGGCGTGAACATCCAGCTCACGAAGGTGCCGCAGGACCAGTTCGCGTCCAAGATGACCGCGGCCATCACCGCCGGCACCGTGCCCGACCTGATCTTCGGGTACACCGAGGACCAGTCCTCGCTGCTCGCGACCGGCGGCTTCGACACGGTGCCGAACGGCCTCGTCAACGAGGCGGACTTCTTCCCCGCGATCTGGGGCAACTCGGTCGTCGGCGGCAAGCAGTACGGCGTGCCGTGGTACACCTACGCGAACATGCTGATGTACCGCACCGACCTCGCCAGGAAGGCCGGCATCACCGCTCCGCCCACCACCTGGGCCGAGCAGAAGACCTTCGCGCACAAGCTCAAGGCCGAGGGCGTCGCCAACCCGCTCGTGCTGGCGGTCAGCTACGACAAGTACTCGGCCGGCCAGTGGCAGGTCATGGCCGCGCAGAACGGCGGCTCGCTGCTGAACGCGGACAAGACCAAGTGGACGCTGAACACGCCGCAGAACGTGCAGGCGCTCGACTACTGGGCCAGCCTCGTCAAGGACGGCCTGTCGTCCGCCGACGGCCCCGCTTTCCTGGACACCGTGCCGTGGATGAGCTCGGGCAAGTCCGCCGCGATCGTCGACGGGGGCCCGTGGTTCGCGTCGTGGTTCGACGACGCCAACGGCAAGGGATGGAGTGCGAGCCACATCACCTACGCGCAGAACCCGACCGGCCCGAACGGCGGCAAGGGCGCGACGACCGGCGGCGGCAGCTGGATGGTCCCGAGCGACAGCAAGAACAAGGATGCCGCCTGGAAGTTCGTGCGCTGGATGTCCGAGGCGCCGCAGCAGGTGCAGTGGTACAAGATCTTCGGCAACATGCCCGCGCTGAAGGCCGCGTGGGACGACCCCGCTCTGAAGGGCACGGTGCTCGACCAGGTGCACGCCGCACTGGACAACGGCGTCGCCCAGCCGAACGTCCCGACGTGGGACCAGGTCGGTCAGATCATCGGTCAGCAGATGGAGAAGGTCGTGCGCGGCGGCGTGTCCGCCCAGGCCGCGCTCGATGCCGCCCAGCAGCAGGCCGAGGCGATCGGCGTCACCGGTAAGCAGTGATGTCCACCACCGCCACTCGCGCACTGGTCACCTCGGGGACGCCTTCCCGGCGTCCCCGAGGGGCCGCGCCCCAGCGCCCTCGGCGCCGCGCCCATGAGGGCTCGCGCGCCGAGACGGCCACGGCATGGCTGTTCCTCGTGCCGTTCCTGGTGATCTTCGCCGTCTTCACCGCGATCCCCACGATCATCGCGATCGGCGCGAGCTTCACCGACATGCGCGCGCGGGACATCCGCGACCCGCTCAACGTCAACATCACGGGTCTGCAGTCGTACACGCAGATCCTCGCCAACCCGGACTTCCAGCGGGCGTTCCTGAACACCGTGCTGTTCGTCGTGCTCTGCGTGCCGTTGAGCATGCTGCTCGGCTTCGCCCTCGCCCTCATGCTCAACGGGGCCATCCGGCGCCTGCGCACGTTCTTCCGCGCGGCCGTCTACGTGCCCGTCATCACGAACATCGTCGCCGCGGCCGTCATCTGGCAGTACGCGTTCTCGATCTCCGGACCGGTCAACAGCGCGCTCGCGAACATCGGCATCCAGGCGGTCAATTGGCTCGGCCAGCCCGATTGGGCCTTCACGACCGTCGTGATGATGGGCGTGTGGCGCAACGCCGGCACGTGCATGGTGCTGTTCCTCGCCGGGCTGCAGGCCGTGCCCGAGGAGATCTACGAGGCCGCGCAGACCGACGGGGCATCCGGCCCGCGCCGGCTGTGGTCGATCACGCTGCCGCTGCTGCGTCCGACGACGCTGCTGGTGACCATCCTCATGACGGTCTCGTTCCTGAACATCTTCGAGGAGCCGTTCCTGCTCACCAAGGGCGGACCGCTCAGCGCCACCACCTCGATGGCGCTGTGGGTCTACCAGCAGTTCGGGTTCGGCAACATCTCGGCATCGATGGCGGGCTCCGTGATCCTGCTCATCCTCGTCGGCATCGTGTCCGTCATCCAGTTCCGATTGCTGAGGCCGAAGCATTGAAGAAGACATCCCCCACCCGTCTCGCCCTCACCTACACGGCGCTCGCCGTCATCACGGTGCTCATGCTGCTGCCGTTCGTGTGGGTGTTCTTCGGCTCGTTCAAGACCCAGGGCGAGTTCTTCTCCGACCCGGGCGCCTGGTTCCCGAAGTCGTTCCAGATCAAGAACTACATCGCGCTGTTCGCCGACCAGGGCTTCGGCGGGTACATGGTCAACAGCATCGTCGTGTCGGTGATCGTCGTGCTCGCCAACGTCCTCTTCAGCGCGATGGCCGGCTACACGCTCGCGAAGCTGCGCTTCCGCGGCAAGGGGATCGTGTTCCCCCTCGTGATCGTGTCGATGATCGTGCCGTACGTCGCCCTGTTCGTGCCGCAGTTCGTCATCGTGGTGCAGCTGGGCCTGGTCAACACGCTCATCGCCATCGCGCTGCCGCTGCTGGTCATGCCGCTGTGCGTGTTCATCATGCGCCAGTTCGCGCACGGCGTGCCGTTCGAGCTCATGGAGGCGGCGCGGCTCGACGGCGCCGGTGAGGCGCGGATCTTCTTCCGCGTGTTCCTGCCGCTGTGCGGGCCGGGTCTCGCGACGGTCGGCATCCTGTCGTTCCTGTCGTCGTGGAACAACTTCCTCTGGCCGCTCGTCGTCGCCCAGTCGCAGAGCGTCTACACCGCACCGGTGGGGCTCGCGGTCGCGTCGCAGGCATCCAACACGGTCAACTTCGGCGTGCTGCTGGCGGGCTCCATGGTCGTGCTGCTGCCGATCCTCATCCTGTTCCTCTTCCTGCAGAAATACTTCATCCAGGGCGTCGCCACGGCCGGCCTCAAGTAGGTCCGCCCCGACGGTTCCCGAACACGAAAGGACGCTGCTCCCGTGCAGATCAAAGACCTGAAGTTCGCCCTGAACGCGATCCAGTGGATCAACGTGAAGGAGGACCCGGACGACCTCGACAGCGCTTCGCTGTGGCGGTTCGCGGACCCCGCCTTCGTCGCCGAGTACCCGGGCGTGCTGCGGGCGATCCGGGATGCCGGCTTCACCGCGACGATGCTCGAAGTGCTCGACACGCAGACGCTGCAGAACTACGAGGCGATGATCACGGATGCCGGTCTCGCCGTCGCGCCCGGGTACGTGCAGGTGCCGCTCGCATCGGAGCACGGCGGGCGCCTCGAACGCGGCACGTTCTCACGCATCCACTGGTTCGACTCGGTGCGCCGCAAGGCGGAGGAGTCCAACTACATGGGGCTCTCGCGCATCTTCCTCGCCGCCGAGGTCAACCAGCAGGCCGTCCGCTGGCAGCGCCCCGCGATCGGGCACGACTTCTCGCAGGAGCGCCTCGACGAGCTCACCGACCTCATCGACGAAGCCGTCGACGTGCTGGGCGCCGAGGGCGTGCGGCCCGGCCTGCACAACCACGTGGGCACCTGGATCGAGACCGAGGCTGAGTACGAGCACGTGCTGAACAGCATCGACGCCTCGCGCCTGGGCGCCGCGTTCGACATCGGGCACCTGGAGTGGGCCGGCATCGACGCTCGCGCGACCCTCGCGAAGTGGGGCGACCGCGTGCAGGACCTCCACCTCAAGGACCTCGATCTCGGCATCGCCCGGCAGTCCCGCGAGACCGGCCTCACCTACGAACGGGCCACCGACCTCGGCCTGTACAAGGAGCCGGGACTCGGCGACCTCGACCTGCCCGGCATCCTCTCGGCCCTCCCCGACGGCTTCGGCGGCTGGATCATCATCGAGGTCGACCGTGCGTCGATGGCCCCGGTGGACAGCGCGCACCACACCGCGCGCTGGGTGCGCGAGGCCGCAGCGGGATGAGCACGCACCCGGTCACCCTGTTCACCGGGCAGTGGGCCGACCTGCCGTTCGAGGAGGTCGCGCGGCTCGCGGCATCCTGGGGCTACGACGGCCTCGAGATCGCGGCGTCCGGCGACCACCTCGACCTGCAGCGTGCTGACGAGGATCCCGCGTACGTGCAGTCGCGGCTGGAGGTTCTCGACCGGCACGGACTGAAGGTCTACGCGATCTCCAACCACCTCGCAGGTCAAGCGGTGTGCGACGACCCGATCGACTTCCGGCATCAGGCGATCCTGCGCCCGTACGTGTGGGGCGACGGGGATGCCGAGGGGGTGCGGCAGCGGGCGGCGGACGACATGAAGCGCGCGGCGCGCGTGGCCCGCAAGCTCGGCGTGGACACCGTGGTCGGGTTCACGGGGTCGGCGATCTGGCCGTACGTGGCGATGTTCCCGCCGGTGCCGGCATCCGTCATCGATGCCGGGTACGAGGACTTCGCGACCCGATGGAACCCGATCCTCGACGTCTTCGACGCGGAGGGGGTGCGGTTCGCGCACGAGGTGCATCCGTCCGAGATCGCGTACGACTACTGGACGTCGGTGCGCACGCTCGAGGCGATCGGGCACCGCGAGGCGTTCGGGTTCAACTGGGACCCGTCACACATGATGTGGCAGAACACCGACCCCGTCGGGTTCATCTGGGACTTCCGAGACCGCATCTACCACGTGGACTGCAAGGACACCCGGCTGCGTCCCCGCAACGGCCGCGCCGGCGTGCTCGGCTCGCACCTGGCGTGGGGCGACCCGCGCCGCGGCTGGGACTTCGTCTCGACCGGGCACGGCGACGTGCCCTGGGAGGACGCCTTCCGGGCGCTGACGGCGATCGGGTACGCGGGTCCGATCTCGGTCGAGTGGGAGGACGCCGGCATGGACCGCCTCCACGGTGCCGCCCAGGCCGTCGACTTCGTGCGCTCCCTGCTGTGGCCCAAGCCCGCCGCATCCTTCGACGCCGCCTTCTCCCACCAGTAGCCCCCGCTCCCCGGGGTCCCCGCCGTCCCTGTTGACTTGCCCCGGATGTACGCGACACGCCGCGCGCGACGTACATCCGGGGCAAGTCAACAGAAGCGCGGGGCGGGACGGACGCGGTGGCGTCGGACGCGAGGGAGGCGCCGGGGCAGCGGGGTAGCGTGGCAGGATGCCCACCGCTGACGCCCTCGCCCACGCCCGCGACCTCGCCGACTTCGTGGGGGCGTCGCCGTCGAGCTTCCACGCGGCGGCCGAGGTCGCGCGGCGGCTGACGGATGCCGGATTCCGGCCGCTCGCGGAGGATGCCGCCTGGCCTGCGCAGCCGGGGGGCCGGTACCTGGTGGTGCGCGACGGTGCCGTGATCGCGTGGGCGGTGCCGGCGGATGCCGCGGCATCCACCCCGGTGCGGATCTTCGGAGCGCACAGCGACTCTCCGGCGTTCAAGCTCAAGCCCAAGCCGACGACCGGGCGCCTCGGCTGGCTGCAGGCGGGCGTGGAGATCTACGGCGGACCGATCCTCGCGTCCTGGCTCGACCGCGAGCTGCGCCTGGCCGGCCGGCTCGTGCTCGACGACGGCGCCACGGTGCTCGCGGCCACCGGACCGCTGCTGCGCCTGCCGCAGCTCGCCATCCACCTCAACCGCGAGGTCAACGACCACCTCACCCTCGACAAGCAGGGCCAGACCCAGCCGGTGTGGGGACTCGGCGCCGCGGATGCCGCCGACCTGCTCGGCGAGCTCGCGGCATCCGCCGGCGTGGACCCCGACCGCATCCGCGGCTACGACATCGTGACCGCGGACGCCGCCCGCGGGGCCGTGTTCGGCAAGGACGACGTGTTCTTCGCCTCCGGACGCCTCGACGACCTCGCCTCGGTGCACGCCGGCGTCGTCGCGCTCGCCGCCGCCGACCCCACGGACCACATCGCGATGCTCGCCGTCTTCGACCACGAGGAGGTCGGCTCCGAGACCCGGTCGGGCGCTGCCGGACCGTTCCTCGCCGACGGGCTCGAGCGCGTGCAGCTGTCGCTCGGTGCAGACCGGGAGCAGCAGCTGCGGGCGCTCGCGGCATCCTGGTGCGTGTCCAGCGACGTCGGCCACTCGGTGCACCCGAACTTCCCCGACAAGCACGACCCGGTCGTGCAGCCCGTGCTCGGCTCCGGCCCGATCCTGAAGATCAACGCCAACCAGCGCTACGCGACCGACGGCATCGGCGCCGCGGCCTGGAACCGCTGGTGCGACGCGGCGGGCGTGACGAGTCAGGAGTTCGTCTCGAACAACGCCGTGCCGTGCGGTTCGACGATCGGCCCGATCACGGCGACGCGGCTCGGCATCCGCACCGTGGACGTCGGCATCCCGATCCTGTCGATGCACTCCGCGCGGGAGCTCGCCGGTGTCACAGACCTGTACGACCTGGCGCGCGTCGCGGGCGTCTTCCTCGCCGGCGACCGCAGCTGAGCGCACGAGCCGCCGCCGGCATCCGCTACTTCCGCCGGCTCCCGCGGTAGTAGTCGCGCCAGATCAGCCGGTGCACGGGGATCCAGCGCGGGATCGACCGCAGGCCGGGGAGGAACGGCACGAGCATCAGGGCGAGCGTGAGCAGCGCCATGATCGCGACGATGACGAGGTCCGCATTGCCGAGGGCGTTGAAGGGCGGGATCTGGTACCAGAACGAGAACAGCCACAGCCAGGACTGGCCGGGATAGTTCCCGGTCTCGTTCATCACGCCCCACTGGTCGCCGGTCAGGTGCTGGCGGTCGGCGAGGTCGGGGAAGTACGTGCCGTCGCCGAGGAACAGCAGGCTGCGCGTGTGGTCGAGTCCCGCGACGGTGCCTCCGCCGAGGATGCCGTCGAGGGTGCCGCGCTGGGCGGCCGCCAGCAGGGCGCGGTCCAGCGCCGGCACCGGACCGTAGGCGCCGCTCGCGGCCTTGGCCGGGTCGCCGCCGGGCGCCTTGGACAGTGCGTCCGCGTACGCGGTCGCCCACGTGGTGCGCTGCGCGGCGGATGCCGCCGTCCACCGCGCGACGGCGGGCACGGGCTGGGGGAGCTTCTCGAGGGGCCCGATGACGAAGTCCTGGGCGGTGTCGATCGGCTCGCGCACCCCGGACAGGCTCTGCAGGTCGACCGGTCCGAGCGTCTGCGTCGCGCCCGCGGTCGCGTTGTACGGCGGCCCGTAGGTCGCGGTGTCGCTGGTGCCGGCGAGTTCGGCCGTGGCCGTCGCCACGAAGTCCGCGGGCGCCGCCGTCGCCCACTGCCGCAGCGACACCGGCGGCTCGTCGGGCGAGCCGATGATCGCCGCGAGCGCCACCACGAGCAGGCCGACCACGACGGCGGCGACCACGAGCTCCTTGAACAGGTCGTACACGCGCTCCGGACCGCTCCACGGCCGGTGGTCGCGCCGCGCCTGGGCGGCGAGGTCAGGCCTGGTGTGCGTGCTCATCGTGCACCTCCACGGTCTCGGGCTCGCCGTGCTGCCGGGCGTGCTGTCCGGGGCCGGCCTCGGCGGGCTCCGGCGCCTCGGCTCGAGTCGCGGGTTCTGCGGCCTCCCTCGGCTCGGCAGGCTCCGCCGGGTCGTCCGCGTCGAGCGGCGGGACGACGCCGTGCACCCGCACCAGCAGCACGTGCAGCACGACGATCACGCCGACGGCGAGGGGCAGCAGCACGATGTGCCACATCAGCATCTGCCCGACGTCGGCGACGTGGAACCATGCGCCGACGCCCACGGAGTTCAGCGCGTCCTTGGCCTGGAACGCGATCCACTGCGAGTCGAAGTTCGTCTGCACGAGGTAGCCCGTGAAGGCGGTGACGAGCGAGACCGCGAACGCGATCACCCCCGTGATCCAGGTGAGGGCCCGCCCGCCCCGCCAGGAGGCCATCCAGAACTTCCCCCACAGGTGCACGACCATGAACATGAAGAACAGCTCGACGCCCCAGAGATGCGTGCTGTTGACGAACAGCCCGAGCGGGGACAGGTGGTACCAGGCCGGCCCGTTCAGGGCCAGCACGACGCCGGACAGGATGACGTAGCCGAACGCGGCGAGCGACGCCATCCCGAACACGTAGATCCAGGACGCCACGTAGCTCGGCTGCGTCTGCGGCAGCAGCTTGCGCGGCGGGAGGATGCGTAGCAGCCAGGCCCGGGCCCGTCCCGTCCAGGTGTAGACCTCCTCGTCGGGGGCCTCGTCACGGACGGATGCCGGTGCGGTCGTCGCGGCGGATCGCCGGGACGCGGGGGCTTCCCCGCGGGGGAAGCGCGCGAAGATCGCCAGCACGAACAGGGCGATCATCGACACGATGACGATGAGGTTGCCGAGCTGGATCGTGAAGGGCGCCCAGCCGAGGTAGATCCCGCCCGCTGCGGTGTGCACGGCGGAGGTCGCCGCGTGGATTGACTCGCTCACAGCACCCAGGGTGGCCGGGACGGCGGCGAAGCCCAGGGCCTTTGGTCCCGCGGAGTGCGGCGGTGCCTCAGCCGGAGACGGCTCGGCCGTCGGCCGCATCCTGGTACCGGTCGATCACCAGGTCGACGAGGGCCGCCGGTGCGGCGGCATCCGGCAGCAGCAGCGGGTCGGCGACGCGGTGCGCGCCGGACAGGCGTACGGCCAGGTCGTGGAAGTACCCCGGCGCGAGCAGATAGTTCGCGACGACGACGGGACCGGATGCCGCAGCCTCCGCCACCGCGGCGTCGAGCCGCGGCTCGGCGGCGGCGAGGAAGCCGACGACCACCTCCCGTCCGAGCAGCCCGGCCAGCTGCCCGGCGACCGCGCGGCAGTCGTCGTTCGCGCGCTCATCGCTCGACCCGGCGACCGCGAGCACGACCTGCACGTCGGGCGCGACTTCGCCCAGCCGCTCGGCGAGCACCTGTGCGAGGCGCGGGTCGGGGCCCATCGCCGCGGCGATCACGACGTCGTCGCGCCCGCTGATCGCCCGCTGCAGGTCGACGCGCACGTGGTAGCCGGCCGACAGCAGCAGCGGCACGATGACCGCGGGTCCGTCGACGGAGGCGAGGGATGCCGCGACGTCCGGCTGCTGCACGTCGACGTGTCCGAGGCGGGCGGGAACCTGCGGCATCCGCTGCGCGACGGCGTCGAACAGTCCGGCCACGGCGCGCTGACCGTCGCGGGAGGAGGTGCCGTGCGAGATCGCGACGAGGGCGGGGTGGGGCATCCCGCCATTCTGCCCGTCGGATGCCGCCGAGGCACGAGAGCGATCACGCGATGTCACGAAAACGCCCCGACCGAAGAGGTCGGGGCGTTTCCGAGACGTGCGGTACGCAGCGGGTCAGGCGGCCGCGTGCGGTGCCGGGGGAGCGGGGTGGTGCCGGTGCGCGGCCTCGAAGCCCGCTTCGAAGCCGCGCTCGTAGGCGCGCTCGCGCTTCGGGTGCCGGCCGTGCCCGCGTCGGTGGCCGCCGTGGCAGCCCGGGCGCCCGTGACCGTAGTCGTGCTCGAATCCGTGCCCGTGCTCGAATCCGGGTGCGCCCGCCCAGCCGTGGCCGAAGCCGCGCCCCGGGCCGAACGCAGCCCACGGCCCGCGGCCGAAGCTGCGCCACGGGCCCGCCTGCTGCTGCTCTTCGCTCCAGCCCAGCTCGCGTGCGATGGTCTCGAGCGTGCGCAGGGTGGCGGCGAGGTCGTCGGCGGGGACGGATGCCGTCGCGGCATCCTGAACCGACTTCACGGCCGTCGACAGCTTGTCGGCGGCGGGGCTCGGGTGCCCGTGGAACTTCGCAGCCATCGCGGCGCGCATGTCTATGCCTTCGCTGCCGACTTCCTCGGCGACGCGGCGCATGAACGCACGCTGCGTGATGCGCATCCAGTCGGCGAGGGAGCGGTCGGGGGTCTTCTCTGTGCCGGAGTCGTCCGGCGTGGTGGGGTCTGTCATGGACAATCCTTTCGCGGAGCGGGATGTATGTCATCTCGCATGTATATGCAGAATGACATGGAGTTGGGTTGCATGTCAACCTGCATGTAAAATTTCTCTCATGGCGAACACCCCGGCCCCGGACGACGTCGACCGCATCGCCGATGCGCTCTCCCGCCTGCGCGGCGGACGGCCACCGTGGGCGCGGCCTCCGGGCCCGCGTCCGGAGGGCGAGCCCGCTTCCGAGGGCCGG
>DATMTQ010000087.1:0-3070 GCA_035564095.1 Microbacterium sp.
GTGCGCCGCGACCGCGAGCTGCGCGCCCTGCTGCTGCAGAACGAGCGGCTCGCGGCGCTCACGTCGGGAGCGCCGCGCCGCTGAGGGTCAGTACCGGTAGTGGTCGAGCTTGTACGGCCCCGCGGCCGGAACGCCGAGGTACGCCGACTGCTCGTCGGTGAGGGTGGTCAGCTGCACGCCGAGGGCGTCCAGGTGCAGGCGCGCCACCTTCTCGTCGAGCACCTTCGGCAGCGTGTAGACCGCTGTGGGATACAGGTCGCGCTTCGTGTGAAGCTCGATCTGGGCGAGCACCTGGTTGGTGAACGATGCGCTCATCACGAACGACGGGTGGCCGGTCGCGTTGCCGAGATTGAGCAGGCGCCCCTCGGAGAGCACGAGGATGCTGCGGCCGGTGGGCAGGCGCCACTCGTGCACCTGCGGCTTGATCTCGATCTTCTCCACGCCCGGCACCGCCGCGAGCCCCGCCATGTCGATCTCGTCGTCGAAGTGGCCGACGTTCCCGACGATGGCGAGGTGCTTGAGGGCGAGCATGTCGTCGACGGTCACGACGCGGGTGTTGCCCGTGCCGGTGATGACGATGTCGACGGTGGGCGCGACATCCGCGAGTCGGGCCACCTGGAAGCCGTCCATCGCGGCCTGCAGGGCGCAGATCGGGTCGACCTCGCCGATGATCACCCGCGCGCCCTGGCCGCGCAACGCCTCCGCGGCCCCCTTGCCGACGTCGCCGTAGCCGCACACGAACGCGGTCTTGCCGCCGATCAGCACGTCGGTGGCGCGGTTGATGCCGTCGGGCAGCGAGTGCCGGATGCCGTACACGTTGTCGAACTTGGACTTCGTGACCGAGTCGTTGACGTTGATCGCGGGGAAGAGCAGATCGCCGGATGCCGCCAGCTCATACAGCCGGTGCACCCCGGTGGTGGTCTCCTCGGTGACGCCCTGCATGCCGGCCGCGATGCGCGTGAAGCGCTGCGGGTCGCGGGCGAGCGATGCGCGCAGCGTCTCCAGCACGATGCGGTACTCCTCGGAGACCTCCGCACCGGTCCCTGAGCCTGTCGAGGGGACGGGGACGGCGCCGGCCCTCTCGAACTCGACGCCCTTGTGCACGAGCAGGGTCGCGTCGCCGCCGTCGTCGAGGATGAGATTCGGGCCGTCGAAGCCTTCGGCCGACCAGTCGAAGATGCGGTCGGCGAGCTGCCAGTACTCCTCGAGGGTCTCGCCCTTCCAGGCGAACACCGGCACGCCCGCCGGCTCGGCGACGGTGCCTGTCGGGCCGACGACGACCGCGGCGGCGGCCTCGTCCTGTGTGGAGAAGATGTTGCAGCTGGCCCAGCGCACCTGCGCCCCGAGCGCGACGAGCGTCTCGATGAGCACCGCCGTCTGCACGGTCATGTGCAGGGAACCGGCGATCCGCGCACCCGCGAGGGGCTGGGCGGGTCCGTATTCCTCACGCAGGGCCAGGAGACCCGGCATCTCGTGCTCGGCCAGGCGCAGCTGATGGCGCCCCGCCTCGGCGAGGGAGAGGTCACGGACGGCGTAATCGAAGGTGCGGGTGAGCGACGGCATCCCGCCATTCTCCCACGTGCGGCGCGTCAGGCCTGCAGGGTCTCGTGACGCACGACCACCCAGCCGCGCGGCACCGAGAGGCGCTCGGTGTGGATGGCGCACAGGTCGTGCGCGTGCGGGTTGCCGGCAGGGCC
Source organism: Microbacterium sp. (assembly GCA_035564095.1). Taxonomy (GTDB): domain Bacteria; phylum Actinomycetota; class Actinomycetes; order Actinomycetales; family Microbacteriaceae; genus Microbacterium. The sequence goes on from DATMTQ010000087.1 coordinate 1,698, forward strand.
GAGCGGACCGACCGCCGCCATCTGGTCGGCGTAGTCGTAGGTGAGGGTCGACACGGCCTCGCGGCTGCATCCCACCTTCGAGCACTGTCGTTCACGCATCTCCCCCACCGTACCGCTTCCGTAGACTGGACGTCATGATGCGGCGGCGCAGAAGCAGCGGATCCGAGATCCAGGTCCCCCGTCCGCCGCGCCACGACCGGCACGGGCGGGCGGGACGCAGCCTCGTCACCAAGCCCCCGCTGCCCCCGCTCGACAACCGCATCGACCGGTTCGACCTCGTCGCGGGCAGCACGGCGGAGTTCCTGCGGTCGGTCACGCCCGAACTGCGCGACGTGCGCTACGAGTTCGCCGCGCTGCCGCTCGACGACGGCGTGGACGGCATCCTGCGCTGGAAGGTGTTCCCGGACGAGCACCGGATCGTGCTGTTCCGCGTGCCGATCCAGCGTCTGTCCCGGCTGCATCGCAACGACGACCTGCACCGCCGCTTCGCGGTCGAAGAGGCGGTGCTGCGCGCGTCGGCGGAGTACCTCGGCGTCAGCCCGTGGGACCTCGGCCCCGGCCGCTTCCACGGCTTCTGACCCGCCCGGCTCAAGGGTAGACGGTCAGCTCCGGCGAGGCGGCATCCGCGGCCCACACCGGAAAGGCTCCCAGGGCACTGCGCGACGCGAACGAAACGGCCGCGGCGATCTGGCCGCCGGCGACGGGCGTGACCTCGTAGACGCTGCCCGCGGCCACGGACACGCTCCGGCCACCGCGGACCGGCACGGTGAGCGTCCGCGCGGTCCCGCCGTCCACCGGCCGGAGGGTGACCGTCGCCGGACGCGTCCCTGTGTTCACGATCGACAGTTCGGGACGGGGGCCGGCGGGAACCGCCACGGTCGCCGTGGTGCGCACGGTGGGCGATGCCGCGTTCCAGGCGTAGTCGTCGCCCGCGCCGATGCCGGTCGCGCTCCACACCGCCGCGACCGTGTCGGCCGGAGACGTCACACGCACCGTGTAGACGCCCGTCTTCAGTCCGTCCAGTGCCATCTCGACGGGCTGGCCGGCCGCCAGCGGCACGGTGCGCGTCTGCGCGGTGCGCCCGTCCGCGCCCGTGACTGTCACGGTCGCGCGCGTGCCCGACGTGGGCGCGAGCACGCGCAGCACGGTCAGCGGGGCCGAGGACGCATCGGCGTTCGCGGTCACGCGCACGCCGGGGATCACCTGCGTGCGCGCCGCCGCGGTGATCGCGGACACCTGGTCGAGCCCGCCGGGAACGAGGGTGCGGATGATGCTCGTCTGGATCGACGCCTGCACCGGGGCTCCGCTCGCGACGATCTTCACGACAGGGCTGCCGGTGCCGAGCGCGAGGCCCGCGAGGGGCAGCACAGATC
>DATMTQ010000088.1:0-4029 GCA_035564095.1 Microbacterium sp.
ACCCGCCGCCAGGTCACCGTCCGGCAGCTCGAACCCGGTCTGGCGCGGGTGACCGCGGATGTGCCCACCGTGCAGGGGGTCGGGATCGTGAACCGGCTCCGCGACATCGCCACCGAACTCCACCAGCAGAACCAGACCGACGCCGAAGCCGCGGATGCCGCCGCGGACGCGGGTTCGCCGGGCGAGACCGGCACCGAGCCGGATACTGCCCCGGTGGATGAGCGCACGCACAGTCAGCTGATGGCGGACGTGTTCTGCGACCTGCTCCTCACCAGTGCACCCGACGGGCACGGCACCACCCCCCAGCACCGTGCCGCCCTCGCCGCGATCCGCCCCACCGTGCACGTCACGATCCCCGCCGGCACCCTCACCGCACCCGCCCGCACCGCCACGACCCTCACCGGGGGCACCTTCACCGGACCCGGGTCCGGTGCCGAGGACGCCGGGTGTGGCCCGTTCGGACTACTCTCCCCGCCAGTCACCGGGGTGGCGGAGATCCCCGGGTACGGGCCCGTCGACGACGACACCGCCCGACTCCTCGCCGCGGCCGCGGACGACTGGGTGCGAGTGTTCACCGACCCCGCCACCGGGGTCCCCGTCAACATCGACCGATACCGGCCCACCACCCGGCAACGCCTGTACCTCGAAGCCCGCGACCTGCACTGCCGGTTCCCCGGCTGCCGGCGCCCCGCCGCCGAATGCGACATCGACCACACCATCGCCGCCGCCGACGGCGGACCCACCGACCTGTGCAACCTCGCATGCCTCTGCCCACGACACCACACGTTGAAACACCAGACCGACTGGACCGTGCAGCAACTCCCCGGCGGGGTGCTGAAATGGACGTCCCCCACCCGGCGCATCCACACCACCCGACCACCCGGCGCGGTCCGATTCCTCCCCGACCATCCACCCGAGAAAGAACGACACCCCGCACCCTTCTGAGCGAGCGGTTCCCGCCGTCCTCGCGGCCCGACCCCGCGATGGCCCCACCCGCTACCCAGGAGCAGGCCCCGGCCGCTCGATAGGATGGCGGAGTGAGCGTGAATCCCGATCTTGCCGGGCGTGAGTTCCCGCCGACGGCTCCTTACCTGGTCGGCCGTGAGAAGGTGCGCGAGTTCGCGCGCGCCGTCTTCGCCGACGACCCGCAGCACACCGACGTCGACGCAGCCCGCGCCCTCGGCTACGCCGATCTGGTCGCGCCGCCGACGTTCGCGATGGTCGTCCAGGACCTCACGCTGCAGCAGCTGTTGGCCGAACCCGACTCGGGTATCGCACTCGAGCGCACCATCCACGCCGAGCAGCGCTTCCGCTACAGCCGCCCGATCGTCGCCGGCGACGAGCTGACCGGTCGGCTGTCGGTCACCGGCGTCCGTGCCGTCGGCAAGGGCGCGATGGTCACCAGCGAAGCCGAGGTGACGGATGCCGCCGGCGCCCACGTCGTCACGGCCACGTCCATCCTGCTGATCGGAGGCGAGGAATGACCGACATATCGACAGGCTCGGTGGCCGGTTCCGCAGAGTTGGCGGTCGGTGACGTCGTCGCCGAGCGCACCGTGCACCTGACCCGCGAGTCACTGGTGCGGTACGCCGGGGCATCCGGCGACTTCAACCCGATCCACTACCGCGACGACGTCGCGGCCCGCGTCGGGCTGCCCGGCGTGCTGGCGCACGGGATGCTGACGATGGGCCTGTCGGTCGAGGCGATCGTGCCCTGGCTCGGCGACTCCGGCCGCATCCTCGAGTACGGCGTGCGCTTCACGCGCCCGGTCGTGGTGGATGCCGAGCAGGGCGCCGACGTCACCGTGCGCGCCGTGGTCGGTGCCGTCGACGACGAGACCGCGCGCATCGACCTGACCGTCCAGGCAGCCGACGTCACCGTGCTCGGCAAGGCACAGGTGCGGGTGCACCGCTGACATGCCGGAGGTGACCCCGCTGCCGCTGAAGCAGCTGACGACGCTGCGCACCGGCGGCGTTCCGGCACGCATGGTCGACGCCCACACGGCGGACGAACTCATCGGGGCGCTGCAGGACGTCTGGGCGACGGGCGACGACTGGTTCGTGCTCGGCGGCGGGTCGAACCTGTTCGTCGGCGACGAGCCGTTCGAGGGCACGGTCATCCGCATCCTCACGACCGGCATCGAGACCCTCGCCTCCCCGCACCCCGGGCATGTGCGCGTGCGCGTGCAGGCCGGCCACAACTGGGACGACTTCGTCGCGTGGACGGTCGCGAGCGGGCTCGCCGGCATCGAGGCGATGTCCGGCATCCCGGGCACCGTCGGCGCGGCACCCGTGCAGAACGTCGGTGCGTACGGTCAGGAGATCGTGCAGACGCTCGTCGAGGTGGAGCTCATCGACGAGGGCGACGACCGCGCCCGCCCGGTGCCGGCCGCCGACCTCGGGCTCGGTTTCCGCACGTCGGTGCTCAAGCACCACTACGGCGACATCGCGACGCGTCGCGCCGTGATCGTGTCGGTCACCCTCGAGCTCGAGATGGTCGGGCCCGCCGAGCGGGTGGTGCAAGGGCAGCAGCTGCGTTCCGCGTTGGGGCTGGATGCCGGCGACGCCGTGTCGATCCAGTGGATTCGCGACCACGTGCTCGCCACCCGGGCGCGCAAGGGCATGGTGCTCGACGACGCCGACCCCGACACGTACAGCGCCGGATCGTTCTTCCAGAACGCCGTCGTGTCCGCGGCGTTCGCCCGCACCCTGCCGGCCGACTGTCCCCGCTGGCCGGTCGCGCCCGACCCGAATCCGGTGCGGGTCATCCCGCTCGACGAGTTCGACGGCACCGTTCCGCCGATCGTGACATCCGAACCCGACGTGAAGGTCAGCTCGGGCTGGCTCATCGAACAGGCGGGCATCCGCAAGGGTTTCCACCTGCCACGCTCTCGGGCGGGCCTCTCGACCAAGCACGCGCTCGCCCTCACGAACCGCGGCGAGGCGACGGCGGGAGAGCTGTCCGAACTCGCCCGCTACATCCGCGGCCGCGTGTCGGCCGAGTTCGGACTCGAGCTGCACCCCGAGCCCGTGCTCATCGGCGTCGACCTCTGACGCGCGCCCACGAACGCGGCGGGCGACGAGCTACGTGCCCTCGTCGCGCAGGGAATGGATCATGCTCTGCAGGATCCGGAATGCTTCGGACTGCTCGGATTCAGGCAGGCCGGCCAGCATCCTGACCTCGACGGCGCGCACCGCAGCCGAGGCAGTGGCGAGCTTGCGGCGACCGCGCGGCGTGAGCCGCGTAGGAAGAACCTTCCCGACGGGGGCTTCCGCAGGCCTGGTCACCGACCCGTCGCGTTCCAGGGCCTGGAGCAGGACGTTCATCGACTGCCGCGTCACGAACGTTCCCCGCGCGAGCTCGGAGTTGGACAAGCCCGGCCGTTGAGCAAGCAGTTCGAGGCACGAGTAGTGCGTCACCGTCATGCCGAGCGGCCGCAGCACCTCTTCCATGGCTGCGCGAAGGGCGCTCGACGCCTCTTTCAGCAGATAGCCCAGGGACGTCTCCAGATCGACACCGGCACCGTCTTGACTCATGTCAGTATTCTGACATATGGTGCTCTATGTCAGAAAACTGACACGAAAGGACACATCATGCCCGTCACCGGCCCCGACTTCATCTCGCTCCAGGCACGCGATCTCCAGGCGTCGCAGGCGTTCTACGAGAAGTACCTCGGGCTCGTCCGTTCGCCGGCCGGCCCCCCGCATGCCGTCGTCTTCGAGACGACGCCCATCGCGTTCGCACTGCGCGACATCGTTCCCGGCACCGATCTCGCATCCGTCGCCCAGCCCGGAATCGGTGCTGCGATCTGGTTGCACGCAACAGACGTTCAGGCCACCCACGATGCCCTCGTCGCCGACGGTCACACGATCGTCACAGCACCCATCGACGGCCCGTTCGGCCGCACATTCACCTTCGCCGACCCTGACGGCTACCAAGTCACACTCCACGACCGCGCCTGACCGGAGCTTCGCGCCGGCGACTGACGCCCGTGAACGACGGAGGGTGCGCACGGAATCCCGTGCGCAC
>DATMTQ010000089.1:0-9510 GCA_035564095.1 Microbacterium sp.
CCGCCCATTCGGCGGCGAAAGTCGGCTTGCCGGCGAACGCGGCGACCCCACCGACGAGGCCCGACACCCCGCGTCCGGCGAACGAGCGGAAGCCGTCGACCGGGCTGCGATGCGCCGCGGCATCCGCGATCGCCCGGGCGACCGGGTGCTCGGAGGCCGACTCGAGCGCGCCGATCACGGCGAGGGCCTCCTCGCGGGCCGTGCCGGCGACCGTCGTGACGTCGGCGAGCGTCATCTCGCCGGTGGTGACGGTGCCGGTCTTGTCGAGCACGACGGTGTCGATGCGGTCGGCCTGCTCGAGCGCCTCGGGGCCGGTGATGAGGATGCCGAGCTGCGCGCCGCGGCCGGTGCCGACGAGGATCGCGATCGGGGTCGCGAGGCCCAGGGCGCAGGGGCAGGCGACGATGAGCACGGCGACCGCGGCGGTGAAGCCGGCCGCGACCGGCTGCCCTGCGAGCATCCAGCCGACGAACGTGAGGACGGCGAGCACGATGACGATGGGCACGAAGACCGCCGCGATGCGGTCGGCCAGCCGCTGCACCCGACTCTTGCCGGCCTGGGCGTCTTCCACGAGCCGCGCCATGCGGGCCAGCCGGGTCTCGGTGCCGACGCTGGTCGCACGCACGTGCAGCCGCCCGTCGACGGCGATCGTGCCGCCGGTGACTTCCGCTCCGGGGGCCACGTCGACGGGGACCGATTCTCCGGTGAGCATGCTGAGGTCGACGGATGCCTCCCCGCCGGTGACGACGCCGTCGGTGGCGATCTTCTCGCCCGGACGCACGACGAACTCGTCGCCCGTGCGCAGGGCGTCGATGGGCAGGCGGCGCCCGTCGGCCAGCTCGACGTCCTTCGCGCCGAGCTCCATGAGGGCACGCAGGGCGCTGCCGGCGCGCCGCTTGGAGCGCTGCTCGATGACGCGGCCGAGCAGCAGGAACACGGTGACGGCGGACGCCACCTCGAAGTAGACCATCGAGGTCGGATCGGCGTCGGGGGCGAACAGACCGCCCTCATGCCCCATGCCGATCTCGCCGGCGGTGCCGAACAGCAGCGCCCACACGCTCCAGACGTACGCCGCCCCCGTTCCGAGGGTGATGAGCGTGTCCATCGTCATCGCGCCGTGGCGCGCGTTGGCGAGGGTGGCGCGGTGGAACGGCCAGCCGCCCCACAGCACGATCGGGGTGGCCAGCGCGAGCGACACCCACTGCCAGGCGGGGAACTGCAGCGCGGGGATCATGCCGAGAGCGACGACCGGCACGGCCAGGATCGCGCTGACGATGAGGCGGGCGCGCAGCGGTCCGGCGTGGTCGTGGGCTCCGCCCGCGTGGGCTTCGTGGTGGGCGGGGGCGTCGTGGTGCGCGGGCGCAGTGCGGATGCGCGCGTCGTACCCGGCCTCGCGGACGGCTTGCACCAGGCGGTCGGTCGGCAGATCGCCCGGGAAGCTCACTTTGGCGGATTCGGTGGCGAGGTTCACGGCGGCGGTGACGCCGGGCACGGCCTGCAGGCGCTTCTCGACGCGCGCCACGCAGCTCGCGCAGGTCATGCCCTCGATGTCGAGGGTGGCCTCGTGGTGCTCGCGTGTGGATGCGGTGGTCATGTCGCTCCCTTCCACCATGCCCCAACAGCATACCCCCTGGGGGTATTCCCGTCAGTGTCGATCCGGTGTGCCCGCACAACCCGGCCCGGATGTCGCAGGACGGGGCTAGGGTGGCGACGTGTCGATGACTCGGACCGAGCGGCTGGTGCTGTGGATCGCGATCCTGGCCTCTTTCGTCGCGTTCCTCGACGGCACCGTCGTGAACGTCGCGCTGCCGGCGATGCAGCGCGAACTCGGCGGCGGGCTCACCACCCAGCAGTGGATCGTCGACGCCTACCTGATCACGCTCGGCGCACTGATCCTCGTGGCGGGCTCGCTCAGCGACTTGTTCGGCCGCATCCTCATCCTGCGCATCGGGCTCGTGGGGTTCGGTCTGGCGTCGGTCGCCATCGCGGCCGCACCCGATCCCCTGTTCCTCATCGTCGCGCGCGGGGTGCAGGGCATCGCCGGTGCGCTGCTCGTGCCGAGTTCGCTGGCGCTCATCACCTCGACCTTCCGCGGGCCGGCGCAAGCGCGCGCCATCGGCATCTGGACGTCGGCCACCACCGCAGCCCTCCTCGTCGGGCCCGTGCTCGGCGGCGCCTTCGTCGACCTGATGTCGTGGCGGCTCGTCTTCCTGATCAACCTCCTGCCGATCGCCGTCACGCTGTGGCTGCTGGCGGTGCTGCACCGTCCCGACGTGCGCAACGGCGACGCCACCGTGGACTGGGCCGGGGCCGTGCTGTGCACGGCGGGCCTCGGCGGCACCGTGTTCGCGCTCATCGAACAGGATCGCCTCGGATGGGCGGACCCGGTGATCTGGGGGTCGGCCGCGGTCGGGGTCGCCGCCCTCGTCGGGTTCCTCGTGCGCCAGGCGAGGGCGCGGCATCCGCTCATGCCCCTCGACCTGTTCCGCGTGCGCAACTTCTGGACGGGCAACGTGGCGACGGCGTTCATCTACGGAGCGCTCGGCATCTCGGGGCTGGTGCTCACCGTCTACCTGCAGCAGGGCGCCGGGTGGGGCGCGACCCTCGCCGGCCTGGCGTCCCTGCCCGCGACGATCATCATGATCCTGCTGAGTTCGCGGATCGGCGCGATGGCCGGCCGGTTCGGGCCGCGCATGTTCATGACGGTCGGTCCGCTCGTGATGGCGGTCGGGATGATGCTGCTGCTGACCGTGTCCGACCACCTCGACTACTGGCTGCAGGTACTGCCGTCGATCGTCGTGTTCGGCCTGGGCCTGTCGATCACCGTCGCGCCGCTCACCTCGGCGATCCTCGGCTCGATCGATCCGGCGCGCTCGGGCATCGCGTCGGCGGTGAACAACGCGGTCGCCCGCATCGCGGGCCTGCTCACCGTCGCCTTGCTGGGCGTCATCGCCGGGGGCGCACTGACGCTCACCGGCCTGCACCGCAGCGCCGTCGTGACGGCGATCATGTTCGCGGTGGGCGGCGTCTGCTCGCTGGCGGGCATCCGCAACCCGCCGCGCGCCGCCGCCCCCGAGACCGGAGGCGGCGACACACAGGTCAGATCAGACTCTTCGGATGCCACACCGTCTTGACCTCGGTGAACGCCGTGATGCGCTCGAGGCTCGGAGCGGCGGCATCCGCCCCCTGCTCCGGCGGCAGCACGCGCATGAGGGTCTCGGCGGCCCTGATCTGCAGGTCGACCCAGTCGATGTCGCCGGCGCCGACGAGGTCGAACGCGTTCACGTCGGGATGCGACGCGAGCCAGGGCGCGATCTCGGCCGCCGACCCGGTGAGCACGTTCACGACGCCGCCGGGCAGGTCGCTGGTGGCCAGCACCTCGGCGAGGCTGATGGCCGACAGCGGATGCCGCTCGGACGCGACGACCACCACCGCGTTGCCGGCGACGAGCGCGGGGGCGATCGCCGAGACGAGCCCGACGAGGGCGGTCTCCTGCGGGGCGATCACCGCGACGACCCCGGTGGGCTCGGGCACCGAGATGTCGAAGTAGGGGCCGGCGACCGGGTTCAGGGCGCCGGTGACCTGCACGAACTTGTCGCACCATCCGGCGTACCAGACCCAGCGGTCGATGGCCTCCTCGACCTCGGCGCCGGCGACCGTGGCGCTGACGCCCGTCTGCGCGACGATCTCGTCGACGAACTGGGCGCGGCGGCCCTCGAGCACCTCGGCGACGCGATACAGCACCTGGCCGCGGTTGTAGGCCGTCGCTCCCGACCAGCCCTTGACGGCCGCCCGCGCCTTCTCGACGGCATCCCGGGCATCCTTGCGGGACGCCTTCGCGGCGTTCGCCAGGAACGCGCCCTTCGGCCCCTCGACGGCGTAGACGCGTCCGGACTCGGAGCGCGGGAACGCTCCCCCGATGAACAGCTTGTACGTCTTCGGAACGGTCAGTCGCTTGCTCACGCGCCTGCTCCCTTCAGGTAGGCGAGCAGGCCCTGACGGCCGCCCTCCCGGCCGTAGCCGGACTCCTTGTACCCGCCGAACGGGCTCGACGGGTCGAAACGGTTGAACGTGTTCGCCCAGATGACGCCGGCCCGCAGGCGATCGGCGACCGCGAGGATCCGCGAGCCCTTGTCGCTCCAGATGCCGGCGGACAGGCCGTACGGCGTGTTGTTCGCCTTCGCGATGGCCTCGTCGGGTGTGCGGAAGGTGAGCACCGACAGCACCGGGCCGAAGATCTCCTCCCGGGCGATGCGGCTCGAGGTCTGCACGTTCGTGAAGATCGTCGGCGCGAACCAGAAGCCCTTGTCCGGGATGGCGCATTCCGCCGTCCACCGGTCGGCGCCCTCCTGCTCGCCGACCGCGCTCAGCTCCCGGATCCGGGTCAGCTGTTCCGCGGAGTTGATGGCGCCGATGTCGGTGTTCTTATCGAGCGGATCGCCCAGGCGCAGGGTGGACAGGCGGGTCTTCAGGCGATCGATGACCTCGTCGTGGATGGACTCCTGCACGAGCAGGCGGCTTCCGGCGCAGCACACGTGGCCCTGGTTGAAGAAGATGCCGTTGACGATGCCTTCGACGGCCTGGTCGATCGGGGCGTCGTCGAACACGATGTTCGCCGCCTTGCCGCCGAGTTCGAGCGTGACCTTCTTGCGGGTGCCGGCGATCTGGCGGGCGATCGCGCGGCCCACGGCGGTCGAACCGGTGAAGGCGACCTTGTCGACGTCGGGATGCGCGACCACGGCGGCGCCCGTCGCGCCGGCGCCGGTCACGATGTTCACGACGCCGGCGGGCAGGTCTGCCTGCTGCAGGATCTCCGCGAAGATGAGCGCGGTCAGCGGGGTCGTCTCGGCCGGCTTCAGCACGATCGTGTTGCCGGCGGCGAGCGCCGGGGCGAGCTTCCACGCGAGCATCAGCAGCGGGAAGTTCCACGGGATCACCTGACCGGCGACGCCGAGCGCCTTCGGGTTCGCGCCGAGGCCGGCGTAGTCGAGCTTGTCGGCCCAGCCGGCGTAGTAGAAGAACCAGGCGGCCACCAGCGGCACGTCGACGTCGCGGGACTCCTTGATCGGCTTGCCGTTGTCGAGGCTCTCGGCGACGGCGAGCTCACGGGCCCGCTCCTGCACGAGACGGGCGATGCGGAACAGGTACTTGCCGCGGTCGCGACCGGACATCTTCGACCACACCCGGTCGTAGGCGCGCCGCGCCGCCTGCACCGCGGCATGCACGTCTTCGTCGCCGGCGTGCGCGATCGTCGCGATGTGCGACTCGTCGGCGGGCGAGATGGTGGCGAACGTGCCGCCGGTGCCGGCGCGGAACTCGCCGTCGATGAACAGCCCGTATTCGTCGCGCAGATTCAGGATCGACCGCGACTCGGGGGCGGGTGCGTATTCCAGGAAGCTCATATTCGTCCTCAGTCGATCGTCACGTAGTCGGTGCCGGTGTAGTGGCCGGATGCCAGCTTCTGCCGCTGCCGCAGCACGTCGTTGAGCAGGCTCGAGGCGCCGTAGCGGAACAGGTGGGGCTGCAGCCACGCCTCGCCCGCCGTCTCGGCGACGGTGACGAGGTACTTGACTGCGTCCTTCGCGGTGCGGATGCCGCCCGCCGGCTTCACCCCGACCTTCTCTCCGGTGAGGCGATGCCAGTCGCGCACGACCTCGAGCATCAGCAGCGTCACCGGCAGGGTCGCCGCGGGCGACACCTTGCCTGTGGAGGTCTTGATGAAGTCGCCGCCGGCGAGGATGGCCAGCCACGACGCGCGCTTCACGTTGTCGTACGTGTTCAGCTCGCCGGTCTCGAGGATGACCTTGAGGGATGCCGACGTGCCGTCCGGGCGCGCGCACGCCTGCTTGACCTGCACGATCTCGTCGAAGACCTTCCCGTAGTCGCCGGCGAGGAAGGCCCCACGATCGATCACCATGTCGATCTCGTCGGCTCCGGCGGCGACCGCATCGGCGGTGTCGGCGAGCTTCACGGCGAGGGAGGCGCGTCCGGACGGGAAGGCCGTCGCCACGGCGGCGACCGACACGAGCCCGTTGTCGGGATCACCGTGCCGCGCACCGAGGGCCTCGACGGCGTACGGCACCATGTCGCCGTACACGCAGACCGCGGCCACCTGCGGGCACGACGGGTCGGAGGCATCCGGATGCACCGCCTTGGAGACGAGCGATCGCACCTTTCCGGGGGTGTCCGCGCCCTCGAGGGTCGTCAGGTCGATGAGCGAGATGATCTTGTCGAGGGCCCAGGCCTTGGAGGTCGTCTTGATGGATCGGGTGCCGAGGCCGTCGGCGCGCTGCGAGAGGCCGACGGCGTCCACTCCGGGCAGACCGTGCAGGAAACCGCGCAGGGTCAGGTCGTTCGGTTCGCCGCCGACGAGGTCTCGCACGCGGTCGCGTGCGACCGCGAGATCGGTGGAGGTCATCGTTCCTCTTCTCTGTTTGCCGGACTGTTCCCGTGCTCGCTCATGACTCCTCCAGGAGCTTCCGGGCGGTCGACTCGTCCATCACCGTCATCGTGCACAAACCCGTGGTGACGACGGTGCGTGCGATGTCGTGCTTCGCGGCTCCCGCCGTCACGTAGATCGCCCGGTCGGCCGAGCGGAGCGCGGCGAGGCCGATGCCGACCGTCCGCGCGTCCAGCTCGGGGTTGACGATGTTGCCGTCCGCGTCGATGTATCGGCCGAGCACGTCGCCGACCGCGCCGCGCCGGGCGAGCTCTGCGATGTCGTCCGCGGTGAGGTATCCGTTCTCGACATGTGCGGAACGGGCATCGCATGCGCCGGCGGTGAACAGATAGGTGTGGGCACGGGCCGCCTGCTCGAGGACCCCCGCGACGATGCGGTCGGCCTCGATCGCCTGCTTGGTCTCGACCCGCTCCAGGATCGCGGGGCTCGGGAGAAGCACGGCCTGCCCATGACCGCGCTGAGCCATGGTCACCGCGATGCTCGCGGCCGTGCCCGATCGACGGTTCGTGGTGACCCCGCCGTTGGTCTGCACCACGGTGATGCCGCGGGTCCAGCCGTCGGGCAGTGCGTCCGCGACCGCGGCGAGGGTGCGTCCCCAGCTGACGGCGAGCGTCCGCGGGACGGGGCGGAGCGACGTGAGGAGGTCGGCGGCGGCCTGCGCGACGCGCTCGAGTTCGAGACCCTCCGGCGCCGGCACGACGACCGCGGCGGCGAGTCCGAAGCGTTCGCAGATCTCGCGCTCCAGGCGCAAACGGCGAGCGCGCGGATGCACGATCTCGATGCGGACGATACCGAGTTCGCGGGCCTGCGCCAGCAGGCGCCCGGCCTTCCACCGCGAGATGCCGAGGAGGGCGCCGATCTCGTCCTGCGTCTTGCCCTCGTCGTAGGCGAGTTCGGCCACGCGCACGGCGAGCAGCTCGTCATCCACGGCATCCTCCTTCCCTTCTCAGGGTACGGGCTCCGCACCGATCGCGCACGGTTCTGCTCATATGAGCATCAATGGCGGGTGATGCCGCTCATGCGCACGCGCAGGCGACGACGCGGTGGAACTCAGCAGAGGATGCCGCGTGCCTGTCGCACGTCGTCGGCCATCTGCGCCAGCAGAGGCTCGATGCCCTCGAAGGCGACCATGCCGCGGATGCGCTGGGTGAACTCGACGTCGACCCGGTGGTCGTACAGGTCGAGATCGTCGCGGTCGAGCACGTAGGCCTCGACCTGACGATGGTGCACGTCGTCGAAAGTGGGATTGGTCCCGACGCTGATCGCCGCGGGGTGCCGCACTCCCCCGTCGACGAGCCAGCCGGCGTACACGCCGTCTGCAGGGATCAGCCCCTCGACGGCGCGGCCGATGTTCGCGGTCGGGTAGCCGAGCTCCCGGCCGCGCTTGAGACCGTGCACGACCTCGCCGCGCACGGACGGCGCCCGTCCGAGCAGCTCCGCCGCGCCCGCGACGTCGCCGGCGGAGATGAGCTCGCGCACCCACGTCGACGAGACCCGGCGCTCGGTGGCATCCGGGTGCACGTCGCTCACGACGTCGACGACGAAGCCGGCCTGCGCACCCGCGGACTGCAGCAGGGCGACGTCGCCCGCGCCGCGGTGGCCGAACCGGAAGTCGCGACCGACCAGCACGACCTCGGCGTGCAGGGCGTTCACGAGCACCTCGGAGATGAACTCGTCGGCGGGCTGCGCGGCCCGCTCGGCGTCGAACCGCAGCAGCAGTGCGGCGTCGGCTCCCGCATCGGCGAGCAGGTCGAGCTTCTGGCTGGGACCGATCACGTCGTCGGGACAGATCTCCGGCCGCACGGTGCGCAGCGGATTCCGGTCAAACGTCACCGCGACGACCCGGGCGCCGAGTCGTTCGGCATCCCGCCTCGCCCGACGCAGGAGGGCGCGATGCCCGGCGTGCACGCCGTCGAACTTGCCCACCGCGACGACCGACGGCCCGAAGTCGGCCGGGACCGCCTCCGGTGCGTCGAAGACGATCATCGACCGGTCACGACGGCTTCGGGCGCGGCATCCTGTCCTGCGGTGATGGGCGGGTGCGTGATGAGCCACCACAGGCCGAAGAACGGAAGCACGAGCGGCACGAACAGGTAGCCGATGCCGTAGAACGACCACACCGTCGCCTCGGGGAACCACGTCGGCTCGATGAGGCTCAGCGTGCCGACGGCGAGCACGCCCAGCAGCTCGAAGCTGATCGTGACCCAGGCGATGCGGTACCAGACCCGCGAGCCTGCGAACACCAGGGCGAACGTCGCCAGGATGTACACGACCGCGGAGACGGCGGACAGCGTGAAGGCGAGGGGCGCCTGGTCGAAGCGCTCCACGATCTGCACGAACGAGCGACCCGACGCGCCCAGCGCGAGAATCGCGTAGACGACGACCAGGACGCGACCGATGCCGGTCAGCCGGCGACGAGTGGAAGACATGATTCCTCCGATTCTAGCCGTGCCGGCTCAGGCTCCCTGGATCGTCCAGATGACCTCCATGCGCCACACCATCACGGCGGCCGCGAGCGCCGCGATGCCCATGATCACGGTGCTCCAGCGGCTGCGCTCGATGAGCGCCCAGAACACCGCGGCAGGCGGCAGCAGGATGACCGAGACCGCGTAGACCCAGTACTCCAGCAGGCTTCCGGTCGGCGGGTTTCCGGCGAGCGGAGCGACGATGCCGATCACGATCTGCGCGATCAGCAGCAGTTCGAGGAGGGCGAGCGCCCCGACGGTGAGATCGCTCGGGCGACGCCCGGCGAGGCCGAGGATCACGCACAGCAGGCCGCCGAGCGCGGCCACCACGACCTGGACGTAGGCGAACCACAGGATCATGCGGCGGGCTCCTCGGGCATGTTCATGATGCTCTTCACCGTGGTCCCGCGCCGCTCGATCACACCGACGAGGGCGCCGTCGGGGGCGATCGCCGCCGCTCGGCCGGGCGCGTTCGGCAGCTCGACGCGCTTGCCGTGCCGCAGATCGCGGGCCTGTTCGCCGGTCACACGCACGGCGCCGAGCACGGATGCCGCGACCTCCGCGGCGGGCAGCAGCCGGGAACCT
>DATMTQ010000090.1:0-15772 GCA_035564095.1 Microbacterium sp.
GAGCTGACCGGGACGGACGCCGCCGCCCGCGGCCTCGTCGCGGCCTTCGCCCACCACGCCGGTCTGGCCGTGCCGGATGCCCCCTGGCACGTCACCCGGTGGCCGGTCACCGAGCTCGGCGACGCGCTCGTGCAGGCGATCGACGCGCTCGGCAAGCTCGCCACCGACGTCGCGACCCTCAGCCGCACCGAGATCGGCGAGCTCGCCGAAGGCACCGGGGGAGGCTCCTCGGCGATGCCGCAGAAGCGCAATCCCGTCGAGTCGGTGCTGATCCGCTCCGCCGCGCTGCGCGCCCCCGGGCTGGGCTCCGCGCTGCATCTGGCCGCGGCGCTCGCCGCCGATGAGCGGCCCGACGGCGCCTGGCACGCGGAATGGCCGACGCTGCGGGAACTGCTGCGCCTCGCGCTCGGAGCCGCCGCGCATGCCGCGTCGCTCGCCGCGGGCCTGCGCTTCGATGACGAGGCGGCCGCACGCAATCTCGCCGCCGACGGCGGACTCCTCCTCGCCGAACGGCTCTCCCTCGTCCTCGAACCGGTGCTCGGCAGGAGTACCGTGACATCCGTCGTCGCCGGGGTCGGCGGGGGAGCCGGGCTCGGCGACGTCCTGCGTCAGCACCTCGCGGATGCCGGGCTCGACGTCGACGTGGATGCGCTCCTGGATGCCGCCGGCTACACCGGCATCGCGGCCACCTTCGTCGACGACACCGTTCGCGACGCACCCGAAGAGGACGCACGATGAAGCCGACCCTCGCCGTCACCGTGCCGGTCGGCCCGGACGACGCGCCGCTGCTGCTGCTCGGCCCCTCGCTCGGCACCTCCGCGATCCTGTGGGACCCGGTGGCGCCGGCTCTGGCCGCGACGCATCGGATCGTGCGTTGGGATCTGCCCGGGCACGGGGAATCCCCCGCCGCGATCGTCCCGTTCACGGTCGCCGAGCTCGCCGACGCGGTCGCCGACCTGATCCGGCGCCTCGGCGCGGCGTCCGTGCAGTACGCGGCCGTCTCTCTGGGCGGCGCGGTCGGACTCGAGCTGATGCTGCGGCATCCCGACCTGGTCGAGGGCGCCGCGATCCTGTGTTCCGGTGCGGTCATCGCGACCCCGGACAGCTGGATCGCGCGCGCCGCGCAGGTGCGCGCCCAGTCCACCTCGTCGCTCATCATCGGGTCGGCGCAGCGCTGGTTCGCGCCGGACGGCATCGCGCGGCATCCCGAGCACACCGGCCGTCTGCTGCACAGCCTGCAGGACGCCGACGACGAGAGCTACGCCCTCTGCTGCGAGGCGCTCGCCGCGTACGACGTGCGCGCCCGCCTCGGCGAGATCGCGACGCCGGTGCTCGCCGTGTGGGGAGCGCACGACCCGGTGACGCCGGAGGCATCCGTCCGCGAGATCGCCGCGGGCGTGCAGCACGGCAGGGCCCGGGGCATCCCCGACGCCTCCCACCTGGCACCGGCCGACGACCCCGCAGCCGTGATCGCGCTGCTGACCGAGTTCTTCGACCCGAGCACGAAAGAGGATGCCGCATGACCGCGCCATCGACCAGGCCCTCCGGCGAAGGGCTGAGCGACGGAGCCCGCTACGACCAGGGCATGGCGGTGCGCCGCGCCGTGCTCGGCGACGCGCACGTCGACCGCGCCGTCGCGGGCACCACCGAGCTGACCGCCGACTTCCAGGACTTCATCACGCGCGTCGCGTGGGGCGACGTCTGGTCGCGTCCGGGGCTCGACCGCCGGTCGCGCTCGGTCGCGGTGATCACGTCGCTCATCGCGCACGGGCACCACGAGGAGCTCGCGATGCATCTGCGCGCGGGGCTGCGCAACGGGCTCACGGTCGACGAGATCCGGGAGATCATCCTGCAGTCCGCGATCTACAGCGGCGTTCCCGCCGCGAACACCGCCTTCCGCATCGCGGCCGGCGTGTTCGGAGAGGAAGCCGGCTCGTGATCGACAAGACCGTGCCGGATGCGGCGTCCGCCGTCGCCGGGATCGACGACGGGGCGACCGTGATGATCGGCGGGTTCGGCCGTGCGGGGCAGCCGGTGGAGCTGATCGACGCGCTCATCGCGCACGGGGCGAAAGACCTCGTGATCGTGAACAACAATGCGGGCAACGGTGACACGGGGTTGGCGGCGCTGCTGGCGGCGGGTCGGGTGCGGAAGATCATCTGCTCATTTCCGCGGCAGTCGGATTCGTGGGTGTTCGACGGGTTGTATCGGGCCGGCGAGATCGAGTTGGAGCTCGTGCCGCAGGGGAATCTCGCCGAGCGGATCCGCGCCGCCGGCGCCGGGATCGGGGCGTTCTACTCGCCGACCGGGGTGGGCACGCAGCTGGCCGACGGCAAGGAGCATCGTGAGATCGACGGGCGGCAGTTCGTGCTGGAGTATCCGATCCGAGCGGACTTCGCCCTGATCAGCGGCCTGAAAGCCGACCGCTGGGGCAACGTGGTGTATCGCGAGACGGCGCGCAATTTCGGCCCGATCATGGCGTCTGCGGCGGCGAAGACGATCGTGCAGGTCGACGAGATCGTGCCCCTCGGCGACCTCGATCCCGAGGTCGTCGTGACGCCGGGCATCTTCGTGAACCGGGTGGTCGCGGTCGGGGAGCGGCGCTGGCTGGATGCCGGCGCGTTCGTCGGCGGCGTCGACCTCGAAGGCCGGTCGTTGAGCGAGACGGAACGCGATTCCCGTCCGGACGGAGGAGACCGGTGACCACCATCACCCGTCAGCAGCTGGCCGCGCGGATCGCGGCGGACATCCCGGAGGGGTCGTACGTCAACCTGGGGATCGGCGCGCCCACCCTGGTCGCGAACTACCTGCCCGCCGACCAGGAGATCATCCTGCACACCGAGAACGGGATGCTGGGCATGGGCCCGGCGCCCGAGCCCGGGCAGGTGGACCCGGATCTCATCAATGCGGGCAAGCAGGCCGTCACCGCTCTTGCCGGGGCATCGTATTTCCACCACGCCGACTCGTTCGGGATGATGCGCGGCGGGCACCTCGACGTGTGCGTGCTGGGGGCGTTCCAGGTGTCGCAGACCGGTGACCTGGCGAACTGGTCCACCGGCGCGCCCGGCGCGATCCCGGCGGTCGGGGGTGCGATGGATCTGGCGATGGGCGCGAAGTCCGTGTATGTGATGACGGATCTGCTGACCAAGGCCGGTGAGTCGAAACTCGTGGCATCCTGCAGTTATCCCCTCACCGGGGTCGCGTGCGTCACCCGGGTCTACACCGACCACGCCGTGTTCGACGTGACGGATGCCGGCTTCGCGGTGCGCGAGACGTTCGGCGCCACGATCGAGCAGCTGCGCGACCTCACCGGCCTCGACCTCCACGCCGCCCCCGGTCGTTGAGCGAGCCCACTTGTCCGGTCGTTGAGCGAGGACGCCGCAGGCGCCCGAGACGAAACGCATCTACCCACTGACGAAGGAGCCCGACATGCCCGCCACGTACGTGTACGACGCCGTCCGCACCCCGTTCGGCCGCGCCGGCGGTGCGCTGTCCCGTGTTCGTCCGGATGACCTCGCCGCCGCGGTGATGCGTGCCACGGTCGAGCGCACCGGCCTGGATGCGGCCCGGATCGATGACGTGATCTTCGGCGACGCGAACCAGGCCGGCGAAGACAACCGCAACGTGGCCCGGATGGGCCTGCTGCTGGCGGGGTTTCCCACCTCGATCCCCGGGGTCACGGTGAACCGGCTGTGCGCGTCGAGTGTGGAGGCGGTCGTGCAGGGGTCGCGGGCGATCGAGGCAGGGGATGCCGACGTCATCCTCGCCGGCGGCGTCGAGTCGATGAGCCGGGCCCCGTTCATCGTGGAGAAGGCGTCGCGTCCGTTCCCGTCGGTGGGCAACCAGACGCTGTGGAACACCGCGATCGGCTGGCGCATGACCAACAGGCGGCTTCCCGCGCAGTGGACGATCTCGAACGGCGAATCGGCGGAGAAGATCGCGCGGGAGTGGGGCATCGGCCGGGACGCGCAGGATGCGTTCGCGGTCCGGTCGCACCGGCTCGCCGCCGCCGCGTGGGCCGACGGGGTCTACGACCGTGAGATCGTTCAGGTCGCCGGGGCCGAGCTCGCCCGCGACGAGGGCATCCGCGACGACACGTCGGTGGAGAAGCTCGCCGGTCTGAAGGCCCTGTTCGCGTCCGACGGCAACGGGTCGGTGACCGCGGGCAACTCGTCCCCGATCAACGACGGCGCCTCCGCCGTGCTGCTCGGCCGGGAGGGCGTGCTCGACACGGAACCGCTCGCGCGGATCACCGGCCGCGGCGCGCACGGCGTCGACCCGGACGTGTTCCCGATCGCCCCGATCGAGGCCGCGAACAAGGCGCTCGCCCGTGCCGGTCGCACGTGGGCCGACGTCGACTTCGTCGAGCTCAACGAGGCCTTCGCCTCGCAGTCCCTGGCGTGCCTGGCCGGCTGGCCGGACCTCGACCCGGAACGTCTGAACATCCACGGCGGCGCGCTCGCGATCGGGCACCCCCTCGGGGCATCCGGCGGCCGCATCATCGGGCACGCGGCCCACGAACTCGCCCGCCGCGGCGGCGGAGTCGCGGTTGCCGCGATCTGCATCGGCGTCGGCCAAGGCCTCGCCGTCGTCCTCGAACGCTGATCCGCGAGCCGCCGACCCGCGATCCGCGTCGCCGAGCCGCGACCCGCGATCCGCGTCGCCGATCGGTCACGATTGCACTCCGCCGGCGTGCGAACGTGACGGGTCCACGCCACCGGGTCCACGTCGAGCCGGGCCCCGGCCCATGGCATCCGGTCTCGTCAGCCCGCGTCGGCCACCGCGTCGCTCGCCGGCGGCTCTGCAGCCCCTGCCGCGGTCGTGCGCGGAGCCCGGTGCAGCATCCGGTTCGCGACGCCCGCGCCGAGCACCACCAGCGCCGCGACGACCGGGGCCCACAGCGCCGCCTGGGCGCCGGCATCCTCGGCGATGATCCCGACGATCGCGGATGCCGCCGCCTGACCGACGACCACACTCGACCCCATCATCGTCATCACGGTCGCCGACCGCCCGACCGGGCTGTGCATCGCCGCGATGCTGTACTGCGTCACGAGGGTCGGTCCGACGCCGCATCCCAGCACGAACAGCACGACCGACATCGCGACCAGCGCGGCGCCGCCCAGCCCGCCGGCCACCGGCAGCAGCGCCGTACCGAGCATGAGCACCGCGGCGAAGCTCAGCCAGCGCGCCGGCAGCGTGAACGTCGGCGAGAACCAGGCGACGCCGAGCGCGAGGATCGCCGACCCGACGCCCATGATCCCGTAGTACAGCCCCGCCTGCGCGGCGCCGCCCTGCGCGGCCATGAACGCGGTGAAGGCGGTGAGGATCGCCCCGAAGAACAGGCCCATGCCGAGGATGCCGATCAGGGTCACCACCAGCGGCGCGCGCAGCAGCTCGGATGCCGGTGCCTGCACCTCCGCCTCGTGGCGATGCCGTGCGCGCGGGGTGCGTCCGGTGGGGTGCAGCGCGAACGCCGACGCGAAGACGAAGGTGAGCACCGCCGCGCCGACCACCGGGGCGGCCGGGTCCATGGTCGTGGCGAGCAGTCCGACGATGAACGGCCCGAACACGAACACGAGTTCGTCGGCGGTGGATTCGTACGACATCGTGCCGTTGAGCACGCGCGAGCGGCGCTCGACCGGAAGGGCGCGGGCGATGATCCCGACCAGCCGGCTGCGCGACATGGGCGACACCTGCGGGGCGGTCGCGCCGATCACGAATGCGACCGCGAGCAGCGCGGCATCCGGCAGCGGGCTGAAGACCACCCACGCCATCGCGAGAAGGGCGAGGCTGTTGACGATCCCGGCCAGCAGCACGGCCGGGCGCTGGCCCCAGCGGTCGGCGGCCGCTCCGATCAGGGGCCCGAAGATCGCGGTGCCGAGCCCGACGACGGCCGCTTCGAGTCCGCCGAGGGCGACGTCGCCGCGGGCCGACACGACGAGGGTCAGCACGCCGACGACCATCATGGCGAACGGCAGACGCGCGATGAACGCGATCGGGAAATACGAGAATCCCGTGGCCTGGATCAGCGTCTGCGGGTTCTGGGGGGAATGGGACATCCTTCGCTCCTGGGGTGCTCAAGACGTGCCGCCTTGGCAACCGGAGCTGCTGGAATCGCACGGGGACGCCGGTGGGCATCCGCACCGAGTCTAACGATCAGCCCCTGAGGGAGGACCGGGTAGCGCGAACGAGGGCACCCAACCGCTTCCGGAAGGCCCAGCGCCGGGACGCAGCGCGGCTTCGAGGAGTGTCCTCGAGGGTCGGGTTCCACCAGCGGGTCTTCTTCACGGTGGTGACATCCGGCTTGTAGTACGGCTTCACGAGCGAGAGGTGCGGACGCTCCCAGGCGATGTCGCGGCGCACGACACGAGCAGGATTGCCGGCGGCGACGGCGTTGTTGGGAACGTCCTTGGTCACGACCGATCCGAGGCCGATGACGGCACCGTCGCCGACCCGGACCCCGCCGAGGATCGCGGACTTCAGGCCGATCCACACGTGGTCGCCGACGATGATGTCGCGCGAGACGTTGACCCGCTTGCCGGTTCTCACGTCGAAGATCGGATGTCCGTCGTCGGCGCGCAGCTCGATCCCGATCGCCAGCATGCAGTCCTCGCCGAGTCTCACCGTCGTGCCCTCGGTCGCGGAGATCCCGGCCGTGGCCGTCGTGGACACGTTGTCGCCGATCGACACAGTGGAGTCCTGTCCCACCCGCACGGTCGCCGAGAATGCCGGGACGCCGCGACTCGAGCCGATCTCGAACAATCCGTTGTCGCAGTCGAACTGCACCGAGAGCTTGCCGATCCGGGCGCCCGGATCCACGCGGAGTGTGTTGTTGCTGCCGGAGAAGACGACGTTCGTGTTCGGGATCGGCTCGCCGTCCCAGATGATCTCGTTTCCCCGGTCGTCCTTGTAACTCGCGATCTCCATCGGTCGATCCTAGGCTGGCCGGGTGACGACGCCGCAGTCCGGTCGCGACGACCGCATCACCCTCCGCTTCCTGGCCACGCCTGCCGACACCTCTGCCGGCGGCTCGTCGGTGGCCGCCGGCAGCGTGATGGAGTGGATCGACAAGGCCGGATACGCATGCGCGGTCGGCTGGTCGGGCGCCTATTGCGTGACCGCCTACGTCGGCAACGTGCAGCACCGGCTGCCGATCCCGCCCGGCAGCCTCGTCGAGGTGCGCGCGCGGATCGTGCGCACGGGGCGCACCAGCATGCACGTCGTGGTCACGGTGCTCGCCGGCGACCTGGGTGGACGCGACCTCGAGCCGGCTGTGACGTGCGTGCTCGTCTTCGTCGCCAAGGATGCCGCGGGTGTGCCGGTCGAGGTGCCGAAGTGGGAAGCCTCCTCGGACGCGGACGGCCGGCTCACCGAGGCGGCGCTCGACCGGATGTCGGCGCGTGCGGCGATCAAGGCGCTGATGCTGCAGGAGGAGTCCTCGGATGCCTCCCGCGCCCCGCGTTCGGCGCTGCGGTTCCTCGCGCCGCCGGCCGTCGTCAACTTCGGGGGCAAGGCGCACGGCGGCACGGTCATGCGCTGGATCGACGAGGCCGCATACGCGTGCGCGGTCGCCTGGACCGGGGATGCCCGCGCCGTCGGCATCTACTCCGGCGGCATCCACTTCCTCGCGCCGGTGCGCATCGGCGACGTCGTCGACGTGGACGCCCGCATCGTGCTGACCACCGACCACAGCATGCACCTCAGCATCCGCGTCGACACTGCGGACCCGCGCGACCCCGCGCACCGCACCGTGACCACCCGCTGCATGAGCATCTTCGCCGTGCCCGGCGACGACGGCTCCGCCCTGCCCGTTCCGCAGTGGCAGCCCCAGCTGGACGAGGACGTCCAGCTCGAGGCACGGGCGCGGCAGATCATCGAGCTGCGCAAGGGGATCGTGCCGATCCCGGCATCCCTCGCCCTGGCGCGCTGAGCCGGCGGCTCGCCACGGCCTCCGGCGGCTCGCCACGGCCTCCGGCGGCGACGATGCGCTCCGTGCTGGGTCACGGGCAGGTTCTCGTCGGCCCGCCCAGATCGCGAGCTTGAGGCCGGAGAGTCCCCAGTCCTGCCCGGGGAAGGAGACGAGTGCCTCCGACGCGTCGATGAACGCGGCGCCGTTCCAGAACGCGTGCAGCCCGGAGAAGAACGACGGCATGAAACCGTGCCACACCTGGCGCCGAAACGACGCTTGGCCGGGGTGCGGGCCCTGCGTCTAAGGTTGTTCTCATGGATTCCGACCGCCGACTCGAGGCGATCCTGCGAGTGCGCGACGAGCTGACGACGGTGTCGCGTCGCGGCACCGCGCGCGCCCGCCAGATGACCGAGACGCTCACGGTCATCGAGCGCGCGCTGGTGAACTTCATCGCGACCAATCCGGGTTCCCGGGCGATCGACATCGCGCGCTTCCTGGGGCTCAACAAGTCGACGGTGTCCCGTCAGCTGACCTCCCTGCACGAACGCGGGTTCGTCGACGTGCAGGTCGACCCCGACGACCAGCGCAACCGCACCCTGATCCTCACCGCCGCCGGCATGCGCGAGCGCGCGCGCGTCGACGACGGGGTCTTCGACGCCGTGGTGGCGCGCTTCGCCGGGTGGGAGGACGACGAGATCGTGCGGTTCGCCGCCGCCCTGCGCCGGTTCAACAACGCGGACGTCTGACCTGCGGGCCGACCGCGTGGGTAGGCTGACCGGATGCCCCGCCCCGACTGGACTCCGCATCGCCGTGACGACGGCGAGCTCGTCGGCTGGATCATCCCCGCCGGCGACGAGTGGGTGCCCGTCGACCTGTTCGGCCGCGAGGTCGCCGAGCCCCTCGACTGGCTCGACGCCGAGGCCGTACTGGAGGAGCGCGGCATCCGCTGGCTGGCCGACGCCTGGATGTTGGAACGCGACGCCGCCGCGCCGCTGCGCGTGCGGATCGTGGAGGTCACCCCGGACCGCAACGGCGTCCCGGGACGCGTGGTGGTGCAGTCCGATGACTTCGGTGCGATCGATGCGCCGGTGACCCGGTTCGAGCTGCCGTGGCCCGCGCCGGAGCGCCTGCGACCGCGCCGCGACGGCGACCCCGACGGACGCGTGTTCCGCTGATCTCCGGGCTGCGTATCGTGGCATCCGTGCAGAACCCGTCCGGGGTCGACATCCGCCCGCTGGACACCGTGGAAGCGGTGTTCGCGGCATCCGACGTGCTCTCCGAGGTGTGGGGCGGCGACCGCACCGGCATGCCGGCGAACCTGCTGCGGGCGCTCGCGCACGCGGGCAACTACGCGTTCGGGGTCTACGCGGAGGGTCGGATGGTGGGTGCGTCCGTCGCGTTCTTCGGTCCGCCCGCCGAGTGCGTGCTGCACTCGCACATCACGGGGCTGCTGCCCGAGCATCGCGGCCACGGCGAGGGGCGGGCCCTCAAGCTGCACCAGCGCGAGTGGGCGCTCGCGCACGGCGTCGACCGGATCACCTGGACGTTCGATCCGCTCGTGGCGCGCAATGCGCACTTCAACCTCCGCGTGCTCGGCGCGCACGTGGCCGAATACCTCGTCGACCACTACGGGCCGATGGACGACGGCGTCAACCGCGGCGACGAATCCGACCGTCTGCTGGTCTCGTGGTACCTGCGGGCACCCGCTGCCGAGCCCGGCGAGGTCGTCGCCTCGGTCGCCGTGCCGCGCGATATCGAGGCGGTGCGCCGCGTCTCGGCGGTGGATGCCGCCGCCTGGCGCCACCGCGTACGCGACGGGATGCTCGCCCGGTTCGCCGAGGGTCTGGTCGTCGGCGGGTTCGACGACGAGCGCGGCTACCTTTTCGTCCGGAACTGAGCAGCGCCGGAGGCGTCGTGCCCGCAGCGGTGCACGCGGGCCGCCGCGCCTCACCGTGTCACGGCGGTTCACGCGGCCACCCGCGCAGGGGATTCCGGCCGGAACCGTGTCGGCGGTGGCTGCAAATCGCCGAAGGCGTACCGGCGTTCCACGCGACACCGCAGGACGATCGGAGCGACGCCGGGATCCGGTGAGTGCAGGACGAACGGACCGGTGCCGTCGCGGCTGATCCACCACCCGTGGTGATGCAGATTCATGTGATGGAACCTGCACAGCAGGATGCCGCGGTCGAGATCCGTACGCCCGCCCTCGGAGTACTTGTCGATGTGGTGCGCTTCGCAGCACGACGCGGGTTTGTCGCATCCGGGCCACCCGCAGCCGCCGTCGCGGATCGCGAGGGCGACGCGCTGTTTCGGACTGAACAGGCGCGCCTCGCGGCCGAGGTCCAGCGGGTTGCCGTCGCTGTCGACGACGCACTCGACACTGCCTGCGTCGCACGCGCGCTGTGCGGCGAAGGCGGCCGGCACCGTGGTGTTCGTGTCGTCGAGCACCGCGACGCCGGCACCACCGGCACGCGAGGCGTCGCGTGCCGTGTCGGCGACCAAGACCCGGACGCCGGCCTGTCGCGTGCCGTGCACGGTGGCAGTATCGGCGAGAGCTCCGGCATGGATCAGGTCGATGAACAGGTCGTACTCGAGCTGCTCGTTCGACCGAGGGTCGTTGGCCAGGGCCTCCGCATCGGCCTTCTCTTCCGGGTCGACGAATCTCGGGCCGCCTCGCCGCGGACGGAGCGCGGCATCCCGGATCGAGGTGATCAGTGCGGCGCCACCGGCTTCGAATCGGATCTTCGCGCACCGGATGCCGTCGGCGTCGATCCACATCCGGAATGATCGCCGTTCGTGCTGATCCTGGAAGCGCCGTTCGGCTCCCTCGGGGTCGAGGTGGTCGCGGATCGACCGGGCCGCCGTGCCGAGGTCTTCGACCGTCCGGCGGGAGGCTTCGTCGATCAGCTGCTCGGCGGCGGAGGCCCAGGCATCGTCGGCACCGGCATCCGCGCCCGCGTCGCCGCTTCGGGGCGGTTCGCCGAGGCCGCGACGGATGGCGGACTGCTGATCGACCGAGATCCGCCCGCGCGCGAAGGCATCCCCCAGGCACGCGTGCCACGGCCGCGGCGGCGCCGGGTCGGCCGCGCCGAGCTGCGCCGGGTCGTCCGGCTGTGCTTCGTCGGCAGGAGTCGGCTGCGCCGGGTCGGAATCGTCGGCCTGCCCGGTCGTGTCGAGGAGATCGCGCCCGAGCCGGGTGATCTTGCCCGCCTGGGCGCGGGAGACCCCCGTCAGATCCTGCAACAGGGACGTGGCCGAGCGGTGGCCGAGCTGCTGCGCCAGACCGCCGTGGTCCGTCTCCCGTGCGGACAGCCGCTCGACGGCCCCGGCGGCGACGGTGCGCAGCCCTTCGAGAACCGCCATCGCTCCCGTCGTCCCCTGGATCACCGCGATCAGATCATCGCGCGACAGGCTCCCCACGACCGTCGCCGATCGCTCCACCGGCACGTCACCGAGCATCCCGGTCAATGACCGCAGATGCCGCTCGATGACGGTGCCGAAAGTGTCCATGTCGGAAGTGTGTCACCAACCTCCGACATTGAAAGATAGGGACGAATGTGCGGTGCTCGACGGCTTGTTCGACCTGAATCGAGTGCGGCAGAGGCGAGGTGCATCCATGAGTGCAGCATCGCACGGACCTCCGACATCGAGCGGTCCCGGGTCCGCCGGTCGAATGTCGCAGGTCTGCCCTACGCTGGCGCTCATGCTCGACCACCGCGCCCACTTCGACTTCGACATCGCGTTCGCCAACGGCGGGGGGATGAGCGGCACCGGGTTCCGCCTCGATCTGCCGGATGCCACCGCCGACGAGACGGTGATCGGACGCCTGCTCATCCGGCACCTCGGGCTCGCGCTGGTCGAGCGCGTGACGCTCCGCAACGTGCGCGTCGTCGCGGAGCAGCACCGCGGCAGTCGCGGCGTCGCGCCCGAATCCCCTCTGGCCCCGGCACCGACCGCCGGCATCCGGATCGTCGACCTCAGCCACCCGATCCGCGCCGGGCTCGTCACCTACCCCGGGCTTCCCGCTCCGGTCATCACCCCGCACCTCACCCGCGAGGACTCGCGGGCGCGATACGCGCCGGGAACCGAATTCGCGATGGACGTCATCACGATGATCGGCAACACCGGCACCTACCTCGACTCGCCCTTCCACCGGTACGCCCACGGAGCGGACCTCGCCGGACTCGACCTGACGAGCCTCGTCGGGCTGCGTGCCGAGGTGTTCCACCTGCAGGATGCGTGGGATGCCGGCAGCCGCGGCATCCGGCCCGAGACGCTCGCCGACCGCGACGTCCGCGGGGCCGCCGTGCTGCTGCACACCGGGTGGGACAGCCTGTTCGGCACGCCGGAGTACGCCGCCGGTGCACCGTTCCTCACGGGCGAGGCCGCGCAATGGCTGATCGACGCGGGCCCGGCGCTCGTGGGAATCGACTCGCTGAACATCGACGACACCGAGTCCGGAGGCGAGCGCCCCGCGCACTCGCTGCTGCTCGGTGCCGGCATCCACGTCGTCGAGCACCTCACCCGCCTCGGCGACCTCCCCGCCCGCGGCGCCCGGTTCACGGCGGCACCGCCCGCGGTCGAGGGTTTCGGCACCTTCCCGGTGCGCGCGTTCGCGGAGGTCCCGGACGTAGCCTGATTTCATGCCCACCGCCGCGCTCGCCCCGATCACCGTCGACGGATTCGAACTGCGGGTGCTGCACCTGCCGCTGGTCTCCCCGTTCACCACCTCGTTCGGCACCGAGACCGTGCGCGAGGTCATCGTGGTGCGCGCACTGACCGCGGACGGCGACGGCTGGGGCGAGATCGTCACGCAGCACGACCCGCTGTACTCGAGCGAGTACACGCAGGGCGCGTGGGATGTCGCGCAGCGCTTCCTGATCCCGGCACTGCTCGACCGGCGCACGCTCGCTCCGGCCGACGTCGCCGACGTGCTGGAGCCCTTCAAGGGGCACCGCATGGCCAAGGCCGGCCTCGAGCTCTCGGTGCTGGATGCCGCGCTCCGTCGCGACGGCATCCCCCTCGGCGCACACCTCGGCGCGGTGCGCGACCGCGTGCCCTCCGGCGTCTCGGTCGGCATCCAGCGCGATGCCGCCGCGCTCGTGGAGGCCGTACGCGACTACCTCGACGAGGGCTATGTGCGCATCAAGATCAAGATCAAACCCGGCCGCGACGTGCGCGACACGGCCGCGGTGCGCGACGCGTTCGGGGCGATCCCGCTGCAGGTGGACGCCAACTCCGCCTACACGCTGGCCGACGCCGACACCCTCGCCGAGCTCGACCGCTTCGACCTGCTGCTGATCGAGCAGCCGCTGCAGGAGGACGACCTCGTCGACCACGCGACGCTCGCGAAGCGCCTGCGCACGCCGGTGTGCCTCGACGAGTCCGTCGTCTCGCTCAAGGCCGCGCAGGACGCCGTCGCCCTCGGCTCGTGCCGCATCATCAACATCAAGGCGGGCCGCGTGGGCGGCTACCTCGAAGCGGTGCGCATCCACGACCTCGCACAGGATGCCGGCATCCCGGTGTGGTGCGGAGGGATGCTCGAGACCGGCATCGGGCGCGCGGCCAACGCCGCCCTCGCCGCGCTGCCCGGGTTCACGCTGCCCGGCGATGTGTCCGCCTCGGCCCGGTTCTACACCCGCGACATCGTCACCGAGCCCGCCGTGCTCGAGGACGGCCACGTGCGCGTGCCGACCGGCCCCGGCCTCGGCGTCGAGATCGACCCGGTCGCACTGGAGGACTGCACCGCCGAGCGCGTCGTGGTGCGCCGCTGACCCGGGCCGCGTGGGGTGGGCAGCCCCGCCGGCATCCTTCCGGACAGCCACCTGCCCGCGGCCGCGACGGTGCCTTAGCCTGGCGTCATGACCACGAATCCTCCGCCTCCGGGGCCGCCCTACGGCATGCCCGCGCCGCAGCCGCTGAACCCGTCCGACGAGAAGCTGTGGGCGACCCTCATCCACATCGGCGGGCTGTTCTTCAACTTCATCCCCGCCCTGATCGGCTACCTCGTCCTCAAGGATCGCGGACCGTTCATCCGTGCACACACCGCCACCGCGCTGAACTTCCAGCTGACGCTGATCATCGCCTACATCGTGGGCGGCATCCTCGTCTTCGCCATCATCGGCTTCTTCGTGATCCTCGCGGCGTACATCCTGAACATCGTGTTCTCGATCATCGCCGCGGTGAGGGCGAACCAGGGGGAGTGGTACACCTACCCGCTGTCGATCCCGTTCGTGAAGTAGCCGTGCCAGTGAGCTGATCCGCCGGCGCGGGGCGGTCGGGCGGGCGCCCGTAGAATCGTTGGATGCCGCGGCATCCTGCGGCGCCTCCCGAACTCTCCGCGACCATTGGAGCCACCGTGGCCGAACAGTCCCGTCTCGACAAAGTCATCGCCCTCGCCCGTCATCGCGGGTTCGTGTTCCAGGCCGGTGAGATCTACGGCGGGTCGAGGTCGGCGTGGGACTACGGCCCCCTCGGCACGGAGCTGAAGGAGAACATCCGCCGACAGTGGTGGCAGACGTTCGTGCGCGGCCGCGGCGACATGGTGGGGCTGGACTCCTCGGTCATCCTGCCCAAGCGCGTGTGGGAGGCTTCGGGCCAC
Source organism: Microbacterium sp. (assembly GCA_035564095.1). Classification (GTDB taxonomy): domain Bacteria; phylum Actinomycetota; class Actinomycetes; order Actinomycetales; family Microbacteriaceae; genus Microbacterium. Next base: position 14,511 of record DATMTQ010000090.1, read on the forward strand.
GTCGCCACCTTCACCGATCCGCTCGTGGAGTGCCTCAGCTGCCACAAGCGGTTCCGCGCGGACACCCTCGTCGAGGACTTCGAGGCGCGCAAGGGCCGCAAGGCCGAGAACGGCCTCGCCGACGTCCCGTGCCCGAACTGCGGAACCAAGGGCCAGTACACCGAGCCGAAGTCGTTCTCGGGCCTCATGAAGACGTACCTCGGCGTCGTCGACGACGATTCCGGCGTGCATTACCTGCGGCCCGAGACCGCGCAGGGCATCTTCATCAACTTCTCGAACGTCGTCACGGCGTCGCGCAAGAAGCCGCCGTTCGGCGTCGGCCAGGTGGGCAAGGCGTTCCGCAACGAGATCACCCCCGGCAACTTCATCTTCCGCACGCGCGAGTTCGAGCAGATGGAGATCGAGTTCTTCGTGCCTCCGGTGGATGCCCCGCAGTGGTTCGAGCACTGGGTGGAGGAGTGCTGGAACTGGTTCGTCGACCTCGGCATCCACCCCGACAACATGCGCCGCTTCGAGGTTCCCGAGGAGGACCGCGCGCACTACTCCGACGGCACCATCGACGTCGAGTACCGCTTCGGGTTCCAGGGCAAGGAGTGGGGCGAGCTCATGGGCATCGCCAACCGCACCGACTACGACCTGTCCAGCCACACCGAGGCATCGGGCGCGAAGCTCGCCTACTTCGACCAAGCATCCGGCTCGACGTACACGCCGTACGTGATCGAGCCGTCGTTCGGCCTCACCCGCGCGATGATGGCGTTCCTCGTCGACGCGTACCGCGAGGAGGAGGCGCCCAACGCCAAGGGCGGCACCGACACCCGCACGGTGCTCGGCCTCGACCCGCGCATCGCCCCGGTGAAGGTCGCCGTGCTGCCGCTCAGCCGCAACGAGCGCCTGTCGCCGCTGGCCCGCGAGGTCGCCGATCTGCTGCGCTCGCGCGGCTGGAACACCGACTTCGACGACGCCGGTGCGATCGGCCGCCGCTACCGCCGCCAGGACGAGATCGGCACCCCGCTGTGCGTCACGGTCGACTTCGACTCGCTCGACGACGACGCGGTCACCGTGCGCGACCGCGACACCATGGCGCAGGAGCGCGTGCCGCTGCCGGGGCTCGAGGCCTACCTCGCCGAGCGCCTGCGCGGCGCCTGATCCCGCCGGCTAAGGCGCGAGACACCTCGTCCCGGCCGGAACACCGCGCGAGGCGGCGGGTCTCAGCCGGGGCGAGGTGTCTCGGCGCGGCGCGGACTCAGCCCCGGGTCGCTGCG
>DATMTQ010000091.1:0-3594 GCA_035564095.1 Microbacterium sp.
GGGCGCGGCTGGCCGAGGCCCTGCCGCGGTCGGTCGCGAACCCGCACGCCGTGGAGGTCGCCGTCGCGCGCGTGCGCGAGGCGGTGGGCGAGCCGGCGTTGATCCGGACGATCGTGAAGCGCGGCTACCGGCTCGACCTCGCGGAGGTCTGAGCCGCTCGGGCGGCATGTGTCCGGCGTGTGACGCGGCTCTCAGCACGCGGCCTCCCGGCGTGTGCGCAAAGCGTGACGACCACGACACCGTCCCGAGGCCGACTCCGAAACACGCGACTCATAGCGTCGGATCACTGGCCGCTCGATCCGCAGACCGCGGCCGCAGAGATGGAGGTCGGCATGACGACAGCAGAACGAACCGACGAGGGCGCCGTCGTCCTCACCAGACGTCCCGGTCGCTGGATCGACGGGTACGATCCCGAGGATGCCGCCTTCTGGCGGGCCGACGGACGCGACATCGCCCGCCGGAACCTCGGCTGGTCGATCTTCACCGAGTTCCTCGGATTCGTCGTGTGGCAGCTGTGGAGCATCGTCGTGGTGATGCTTCCCGCAGCGGGCTTCGCCTTCACCGACACCGAGTCGTTCTGGCTCATCTCGCTGCCGAGTCTCGTGGGTGCGACCCTGCGCTTCCCGTACTCGTTCATGGTCGCCCGGTTCGGCGGACGCAACTGGACGATCGTGTCCGCGGGCCTGCTGCTGGTGCCCGCAGTGCTGCTCGGGATCGTCGTCGGGAACCCGCACACCCCCTTCGGCGTGATGCTGGCGGTGGCGGCCCTGGCGGGCCTCGGCGGCGGGAACTTCGCGAGCTCGATGGCCAACATCACGCACTTCTTCCCGCAGCGCGAGAAGGGCTGGGCCCTCGGGTTGAACGCAGCCGGCGGCAACGTCGGCACCGCTGTCGCCCAGTTCCTCGTGCCGATCGTCGTCACGATCGGCGCGGGCAGCACGATGCGCGTGTCATGGGCGGGATGGATCTGGGTGCCGTTCATCCTGCTCGCGATGTGGGGCGCGTGGCGCCGGATGGACAATCTGTCCTCGGCGAGGTCCGACTTCGCGGGTTCGGCCGCCACGCTGCGCGAGCCGCACCTGTGGCTGCTCGCGCTGCTGTACATCGGCACGTTCGGGTCGTTCATCGGGTTCGCGAGCGTGTTCCCGAAGCTCATCGCCGACCAGTTCCCCGCGTTCTCGGCGATCCACGTCGGGGCCGCGGCGGTCTCGCTCGCATTCCTCGGAGCCCTCGTCGGCTCGCTCGCCCGGCCGTACGGCGGTCGCCTCGCCGACCGTCTCGGCGGTGCGCGGGTGGCCGCGGGCGCCTTCGCCGTGATGGCGGCAGGCGCCCTCACCGTCGTCGCCACGCTGCCGCTGCACAGCTTCGCACTGTTCCTCGGCTGCTTCCTGGTGCTCTTCGCCGCGACCGGGATCGGCAACGGCGCGACGTACCGCATGATCCCGCACGTGTTCTCCGCCCGCGGGGAGGTCACCGGAGCGGAGGACGCGACCGTGGCCCGCAAGGCGTCCGCGGCGCTGGGGCTGATCTCGGCGATCGGCGCCTACGGCGGCTTCGTCATCCCGCAGCTCCTGAGCGCATCGCACGCGGCGACCGGCGCCTACACCGCGGCGTTCTTCGGCTTCGCGGCGGCGTACGTCGTGCTGCTGCTGCTCACGGTCGCGCTCTACGCGATCCCGCGTCGCGCCCTCGCGCTGCGACGCATCTGACACCACAGACCCACGCCGGAGTCCCCACCCGATCCGTCGGGTGGGGACTTCGGCGTCGGGCCCCACGTCTTGCGGCGGCGCGGAGGTGCCGTGGCTCGCCGGCCGGTTCCTCGTTTCAACCGAGGAACAGGGACGGAGTGCGGGCCGGGTGCGGCATCCTGATCCGCGTTCCGTCAACCCTCCTCGTCCGAAACGAGGGGCGCGGATCGGGCGGCAGTCGGGGCGGACGCAGGTGGCTGGGAGACGACGAGCACCGCGCAAGGCCGCCGAGACGGGTGACATCGCACCTGTGGCTCCTCGACCGGTCTCGGAGCGTCAGTACACGTCGCGCGCGTAGCGCTTGTCGGCCGCCAGGCGCTGCTTGTAGGCGAGCGCATCCTCGGCATCCATGCCGCCGTGCGCCTGCACGATCTGCAGCAGCGCCGCGTCGACGTCGGCCGCCATGCGCGCGGCATCCCCGCACACGTACAGGTGCGCACCGTCCTGCAGCCATCGCCACAGCGCGGCGCCGTGCTCGCGCATGCGGTCCTGCACGTACACCTTCTGGCGCTGGTCGCGGGAGAAGGCCGTGTCGAGCCGGGTGAGGAAGCCGTCCCGGCGCATGGCGTCCCACTCGTCGCGGTAGTAGAAGTCGGTGGCCTCGTGCTGTTCACCGAACAGCAGCCAGTTGCGTCCGCCGTGGCCGTCCGCACGTCGGTCGTGCAGGAACGCGCGGAAGGGAGCGACGCCCGTGCCGGCTCCGATCATGATCATCGGCGTGCCCGGGTCGCGCGGCGGGCGGAAGTGGGCGGCGCGCTGCAGGAAAACGGGCACGTGCTCGGCGCGGTCGGCGAGGTAGGTGGAGCAGACGCCGCCGCGCGGCATCCCCTCCTCCGTCTCGAACCGCACCACCGAGACGGTGAGCTGCACCTCGTCCGGGCTCGTCTTCGGGCTCGACGAGATCGAGTACTGCCGCGGCTGCAGGGGCTTGAGGGCGTCGATCCACTCCTGCGCCGCCGCGCGCACCGGGAAGTCCCGCAGCAGATCCACCGCCTGCCGTCCCCACAGGTACTGGTCGAGGCGGGATCGGTTGTCGCGCCCGACCAGACGCGCGGCGCGCGTCGAGGTGCTGCGCTCGACGACGAACTCGAGCAGCTCCGGACCGATCCGCGTCACGTCGCGCCGGGCACGCAGCGCCTCCGCGAGCGGAAGCTCCTCACCATCCAGAGACACGGCGGTGCCGCCGTCGAGTCCGGTCGCCGCCAGCCAGTCGGAGACGACCGCGGGCGCGTTCTCGCAGACGACGCCGAGCGCGTCCCCGGCCTCGTACGTCGCGTCGTCCGGCAGGGCGAAGCCGAGCTGGCGCACCTCCTTCGCCGACCCGGCGCCGCCGAGCACCCGGTTGGTCAGCAGCGGCGCCCGCAGCGGCGCGGCGCGCGTGAACGGCTCCGGCGGCGAGGTCACGACGGTGCGCGCCGCCGGGGCATCCGGTTCGTCGGATGATGCCGACCGGCCGAGCAGCACCTCCAGCACCTGGTCGATCCACTCGTCCACCACCGATTCGTCGAACGGCTCGCAGTCGACGCGTTCCAGCAGCGGCTCCCCGCCGAGCTCCTCGAGCCGCGAGTGCAGGTTGCGGCCGTGGCCGCAGAAGTCGTCGTAGCTGGAGTCGCCGAGCGCGAGCACCGCATAGCCGGTGCCGTCGAGCCGCGGCGCGTCGTCGGCAGCCAGGTGCGACCAGAATGCGACCCCGTTGTCGGGCGGACCGCCGGTGCCGAACGTCGAGCTGACCACGAGCACCCGTTCGTGATCGGCGAGGTCCGCGGGCGTCACGGCGTCCATCGCCAGCAGCCGCGCGGGCAGGCCGCGCGCCTCGAGGGCGCTCGCGCACGCCTGCGCAACACCC
>DATMTQ010000092.1:0-11691 GCA_035564095.1 Microbacterium sp.
GTTCGGGGTCGCCGCCTGGCGGCTCGGCGCCGGACGGGCGCGAGCGGAGGACGCCGTCGTGCACGCCGCCGGCATCGACCTGCTCGTCAAGCCGGGCGACCGCGTCACGGCCGGGCAGCCGGTCTTCACGCTGTCGGCCGACGATCCGTCCCGGTTCCCGCGAGCGATCCAGGCGCTCGAGGGCGCCTGGAACGTGGATGCCGCGGCGGCCGAGGTCCCGGAGGCGCGGCGCGCCGCCCGCCTCGTGCGCGAGCGCATCACCGCATAGGATTTTCGAGCCCCCTCCACCGACCTCCGAGGAGTCGTCATGCCCATCGATCAGAACGGCGACGCACACGTCGACGGCGTCTCGCTGCGAAGCCTGCCGAAGGTGTCGCTGCACGACCACCTCGACGGCGCCGTGCGGCCGCAGACGATCATCGAGCTGGCGGACGAGACCGGCATCGAGGTGCCGTCGCAGGATGCCGCCGAGCTCGCGGACTGGTTCGCCCAGAAGAGCGACTCCGGCTCGCTCGTGGAGTACCTGAAGACCTTCGACCTCACCACCGGCGTCATGCAGACCCCGGAGGCGCTCACGCGCGTCGCGCGCGAGTTCGTCGAGGACCTCGTCGCCGACGGTGTCGTGTACGGCGAGGTGCGCTGGGCGCCCGAGCAGCACCTCACCCGCGGACTGAGCCTCGACGAGGCCGTGGAGGCTGTGCAGGAGGGCATCGAGCAGGGTGAGGATGCCGCGGAGGATGCCGGCCACGACATCCGCGTCGGCCAGCTGATCTCGTCGATGCGGCACACCGACCGGTCGCTCGAGATCGCCCGGCTCGCGGTCGGCTGGCGCGGCCGCGGCGCGGTCGGCTTCGACATCGCCGGCCCCGAGGACGGCTTCCCGCCGTCGCGTCTGCGTCCCGCCTTCGACTACCTCGCCGAGAACTTCTTCCCGACCACGGTGCACGCCGGCGAGGCGGCGGGGCTGGACTCCATCCGCTCCGCGCTGCTCGACGGCCGGGCGCTGCGCCTCGGGCACGGCGTGCGCATCGCGCAGGACCTCGAGATCGTCTCACGCGAGGGCGAGGACGTCTTCGTCGAGTTCGGCGACCTCGCCCGCTGGGTGCGCGACCGCGAGATCGCGCTGGAGCTGTCGCCGTCGTCGAACCTGCAGACCGGGGCGATCGCCGCGTGGGGCACGGAGCTGGCCGACCACCCGTTCGACCTGCTCTACCAGCTCGGGTTCCAGGTGACCGTGAACGTCGACAACCGCACCATGAGCCGCACCTCCCTGACCCGCGAGCTGGCGCTGCTGGTCGAGGCGTTCGACTACGGCCTCGACGACCTCGAGACGTTCCAGATCAACGCGGCGGCGGCATCCTTCCTGCCGCTGGAGGAGCGCGAGGAACTCATCGACGTCATCTCGGACGCCTTCGGGGACTGAGCGTCCGGAATAACGGTGCATGACGCATCGGTTGGTCTCCATGGCCGCCCATCGGCGACCATGGACCTACCGAATCCCGTTCCACCGGGCCCGCCACAGTGAACCGGGCCCGAGAGAGGCATCACGTGAGGAACCGTGTGAAGGGCGCCGTCGCGCTCGCCGCCGCGGCGGCACTCCTGCTGACAGGCTGCTCCGGCAGCGCCGACAACGGCCCCAGCTCCACGTCGGCGAAGGGCGGGACGCTGACGATCCTGACCCAGCAGACGCAGATCAACCTCGACCCGGCCAAGAGCCAGAACCTGGCGATCACGACGCTCGGCCTGCTGCTGCGACGCCTCACCACGTGGGACATCGAGCCCGGCAAGGACCCGAAGGTCGTCCCCGATCTCGCCACCGACACCGGCGTGGCCAGCGACGGCGGCAAGACGTGGACCTACACGCTCAAGCCCGGCCTCAAATTCCAGGACGGCACGCCGATCACCACCGCCGACATCAAGTACGGCATCGAGCGCTCGTTCGCGCCCGAGCTGTCCGGGGGCCTCGGCTACCACAAACCCCTGCTCGTCGGCGGCGACACCTACAAGGGCCCGTACTCGGGCAAGGAACTCGCCTCCATCGAGACGCCGAACGCCACCACGATCGTGTTCCACCTGAAGGCGCCCTACGGCAACTGGCCGTGGATCGTCTCGATGCCCGCGTTCGCGCCGGTGCCGAAAGCCAAGGACAACCCGAACACGTACACCAATGACCCGGTGGCGTCCGGCCCGTACGAGGTCAAGAGCAACCAGCAGGGCACGCAGCTCACCCTCGTGCGCAACAAGTACTGGAAGCAGGACTCGGTGCGCACGGGCGGCCCCGATGAGATCGTCTTCAAGGAGAGCCAGGACGTCTCCACCAGCGCCCAGTCGCTCATCTCCGACGCGGGCAGCGCCCAGACGTCGTTCATGTCCGACTACCTGGGGGCCGCGCAGCTGAACCTCGTGAACCAGAACGCGGCGGCCAAGTCGCGCCTGGTCACCTCGCAGGCCGGTCCCATCAACTACCTCGCGATCAACACCACCCGCGGACCGCTCAAGGACCTCAAGGTGCGCCAGGCGATCAACTACGCCGTCGACCCGAAGGCGTTCATCATCGCCCAGGGCGGCAGCCGGGCCGCGATCCGCGCCACGACCCTGATCACCCCCGGCATCGCGGGACGCGCGCCCTACGATCTGTACCCGGCGGGTGCGGACGGGGATGTGGCCAAGGCGAAGTCCCTGCTGCAGCAGGCGGGCGTCTCGACGCTGAACCTCACGATGTGGGCGCAGAACGACAGCTCAAGCCAGGCCGAGGCGCAGGCGATCCAGCAGGGTCTGAAGCGCGCCGGCATCAACGTCACCATCAACCCGATGGACCAGAGCACGTTCTACAGCGAGGTCACCACCAGCAACGCGTCGTACGACCTGGCCCTGTCGAGCTGGCAGCCGGACTTCCCGTCGGCGGCGGGCAACATCCAGCCGCTGTTCGCCTCCGACCAGATCGGCAACGGCGGGTTCAACCTGTCGCATTACAGCAACCCGAACGTCGACAAGCTGATCGACCAGGCCCAGGCCACGATCGACCCGTCCCAGGCGAACGTGCTGTGGGCGCGGATCGACAAGACGATCATGCAGGATGCCCCCGTGGTGCCCCTGACGTACGCCCGCCAGTCGTTCCTGCACGGTAGCAAGGTGCAGAACTTCTTCGTGTCGTCGTTCCCGGCCTACCCCAACTATCTGAAGGTCACGCTCGCGCAGTGAGCGACCCTCGCACCGACGTCGTGCTGTCGGTGGACGCGATCACGGTCGCGTTCACCGGCGGCGCCGGCGAAACCTCGGCCCGCACCGTCGTCGACGGCGTGGGCTTCGATCTGCACCCCGGGCGCGTGCTCGCGCTCGTGGGCGAATCCGGGTCCGGCAAGTCCGTCACGGCGATGTCGATCCTCGGGCTGCTGCCGCCGACGACCGAGGTGTCCGGCAGCATCCGCCTGCAGGGCGAGGAGCTGGTCGGGGCATCTCCGGCGACGCTGCGCCGCATCCGCGGCGGCGTCATCGGCACCATCTTCCAGGAGCCGATGAACGCGTTCGACCCGGTCTATCCGATCGGGTGGCAGATCGCCGAGGCGATCACCGCGCACACCCGCGTACCGGCGGCGCGGGTCACCGAGCGCGTGCACGACCTCCTCGCCTCGGTCGGGCTTCGCGACGTCGCGCGCATCGCCCGGTCGCACCCGCACGAGCTGTCCGGCGGGCAGCTGCAGCGCGCCATGATCGCGCAGGCGATCTCGTGCGACCCGATCGCGATCATCGCCGACGAACCGACCACGGCCCTGGACGTCACCGTTCAGGCCGGCATCCTCGACCTTCTGCGCACGCTGCGCGACGAGCGCGGCGTCGGCATCCTGCTCATCACGCACGACATGGGCGTGGTCGCCGACCTCGCCGACGACGTCGTGGTCATGCGGCGCGGCGAGGTCGTGCAGCAGGCCGACGTCACCACGTTGTTCCGCGCGCCGGAGGCCGCGTACACGCGCGAGCTGCTGAGCGCCGTGCCGCGGCTGCAGCGTCTGGGGGAGAACGCGGCGCGGGCGGATGCCGCGGCACCGGATGGCGTGGCGCCGGATGCCGCGGTGGCAGATGCCGCTGTGCGGGTGCGCGACGTGTCGATCGTGTACGGCGCCTCAGGGTGGGGGCGGCACTCGGTGCGGGCCGTCGACGAGGCGTCCTTCCAGATCCCGGCGGGCGAGACCTTCGGCCTCGTGGGCGAGTCCGGATCGGGCAAGTCCACCCTGGGACGTGCGCTCGCCGGCCTTGTGCCCGTGGCATCCGGCACCGTCGAGGTCGCCGGCACCGATCTCGCCGCGGCATCGCGCCGCGCGCTGCGCCGCGTGCGCACCCGCATCGGGTACGTGTTCCAGGACCCGGCCTCGTCGCTGAACCCGCGCAACGCGATCGGCCACTCCATCGCGGAGCCGCTGCGGCTGCACACCCCGCAGGGCAGGGCGGAACGCGCCGCGCGGGTGGCGGAGCTGCTGGATGCCGTGCAGCTGCCGGCCTCCTATGCGGAGCGGTACCCGCACGAGCTGTCCGGCGGTCAGCGGCAGCGCGTCGCCATCGCCCGCGCGGTCGCTCTGTCGCCGGCGCTGCTCATCGCCGACGAGCCGACCAGTGCCCTCGACGTGTCGGTGCAGGCCCGGGTGCTGGAGCTGCTCACCTCGCTGCAGCGCGATCTCGGCTTCGCGTGTCTGTTCATCAGCCACGACCTGGCCGTCGTGCAGCAGGTCGCGCACCGGGTCGCCGTCATGCACGCCGGGCGCATCGTGGAGTCCGGACCGGCATCCGCGCTGCTCACCGACCCGCAGGACCCGTACACCCGGCGCCTGCTGGCCGCCGCGCCCGTCGCCGACCCGGAGGAGCAGGCCGCGCGCCGCGACGCGTGGCGGCGCCTCATGGCCGATGCCGCCGTCGACGCCGCGACCGGGGAGGCCGCATGACCGCCGCCAACACGGTCGAAGGCGAACCGGTCGTCGCGCCCCGCCGCGGGTTCCGGTTCGTCCTGCGCCACCTGCGCCGGGACCCGTGGGCGTCCGCCGGCGCCGTCGTCATCGCCGTGTTCGTGCTCGCCGCCGTCTTCGCGCCGCTTCTCACCGGAATCACCGGGCAGGACCCGTACACGTACCACCTGAACCTGCTCGACGACTCCGGCGCCCCGAAGGGCTGGGGCGGCGGCATCAGCGCCCGGCATTGGTTCGGGGTCGAGCCGCTCAACGGACGGGACCTGTTCTCGATCGTCGTCCACGGCGCGCGCATCTCGCTGCTGGTCGGCATCAGCGCCACCGTCATCTCCGTGCTGATCGGTGTGCTCGTCGGCGTCACCACCGGCTTCTTCGGCGGCTGGTACGACCGCGTCGTCAGCCGCGTCGTCGACGTGATGTTCGGGTTCCCCGTGCTGGTGTTCCTCATCGCGCTCACCGCGATCGTGCCGTCGGGCGTGCCCCGGCCGGTGTTCATGATCCTCGTCATCGGGTTCTTCGGGTGGCCGTCGATCTCCCGGGTCATCCGCGGGCAGGCGATGTCGCTGCGCGAGCGCTCGTTCGTGACGGCATCCACCGCGATGGGGGCCGGCAGCTGGCGGGTCGCGTTCACGCAGGTGCTGCCGAACGTGACCGCGACGATCATCGTCTACACGACGATCATGGTGCCGTCCATGATCGGCTTCGAAGCGGCGCTGTCGTTCCTCGGCGTCGGCGTGCCGCCGCCCACCCCGAGCTGGGGCCGCACGATCGGCGAGGCGATCGGCTGGGTGCAGACCGACCCGACGTACCTCGTGTTCCCCGGCGCCGCCCTGTTCCTCATCACGCTCGCGTTCAACGTGCTCGGCGACGGTCTGCGAGACGCCCTCGATCCGAAGGGAGCCCGCCGATGACGATGCTGCGCTTCCTCTCGACGCGCCTGCTCGGCATGCTCATCGTGCTCGTGGTCGTCGCGACGGTCACCTACGCCGTCTTCTACCTGCTGCCCACCAACCCGGCGCAGCTGGCCTGCGGGAGGCCCTGCACGCCGGACAACCTCGCGCGCGCCGAGGCGTTCATGGGCACCGACCTGCCGTGGTGGCAGCAGCTGTGGGAGTTCCTGTCCGGCATCGTCACGGGTCGCAGCTTCGGCCACGGGGATGCCGCGGTGCTGTGCGCCGCCCCGTGCTTCGGCTACTCGTTCCAGCAGAACGCGTCGGTGACCGACCTCATCGTGTCCCGGTTCCCGGTGTCCGCCTCGATCGCGATCGGCGCGGCGATCCTCTGGCTGGTCGCCGGCGTCGCGGGCGGCGTGGTGTCGGCCCTCAAGCGCGGCACGTGGATCGACCGCACCGTCATGACGGTGGCGATCGCCGGGGTCTCCGCGCCCAGCTACCTCGTGGGGCTGCTGGCGATCCTGATCTTCGGGTTCACGCTGGGCTGGCTGCCGACCGGGGGTTACGTGCCGTTCACCGAGGACCCGGTGCAGTGGTTCGTGCACCTCGTGCTGCCGTGGTGCACCCTCGCGTTCATCAGCGCGGCCATCTACGCGCGGCTCACCCGCGGACAGATGATCGAGCAGATGGGCGAGGACTACATCCGCACCGCGCGCGCGAAGGGACTCACCGAGGGCCGGGTGGTCACGCGGCACGGCCTGCGCAACGCCATCATCCCGGTCGTGACGATCTTCGGGCTCGACCTCGGCGCGCTGCTCGGCGGCACCGTGATCACCGAGAAGGTCTTCTCGATGCAGGGGCTCGGCGCCCTGCTCATCGACGCGGTGCACCAGCTCGACCTGCAGCTCGTCGTCGGCTTCACCCTCTTCGCCGCGTTCCTGATCGTGGTCGCGAACTTCGTCGTCGACCTGCTGTACGTGTTCGTCGACCCCCGCGTGAAGGCCGCCGCGTAGCATCCCGCCCCGGGCGCGGGACGCAGCCTATGGGCTCGGGGAGGGATGATGCGGCGGGGACGGCAGCGCGGCGGCGATGACGGCGCACGCGGCGGCGGGCAGGAAGAACAGCCCGATGCTGAGGATGCCGAGCACCACGAACATGCCCACGAGCACCGCGGCGACGAGCGCGACGACGGATGCCGCCCGGCCGCGCAGCAGCAGCGGGATCGCGAGCACGACGGCCGGAAGCAGCAGGATGACGAGGTATCCGCCGCCCATCACCTGCAGCACCGTCTGCGAGGTGTGCGTCACGGTGGTCCCGCCACCCGCCGAGCCGGTGCTCTGCTCGCCGCTGTACACCGGCACGGTGCTGAGCACGACGGCTGCGGCCAGGGCGAGCAGGGTCGCGACGAGGCCCGTCATCCGCTTGCGGCTCATCGCCCCGTTGTAGCACACGCGCGCCCGGCCGGAACCCGGCGCGGGACGCGACCCCGCCCGCAGGGGCTCAGCGGGCCAGCACCGCCTGGCGGTCCGCGACCTGGGCGCGCACGCGGGCGAAGAGCGGATGCTCCTCCGCGAGCCCGGTGACGATGCCGGTCAGCTCCGTGGCATCCGTCGTCCGCAGCAGCTGCTGCAGCTCGACGGACTGCGCGTCGTCCGGATCCTCGAACGCGAGGGCCGCGCCCATGGCGGCGACGAGAGCCTCAACCGGCAGGCCGAGCTCCGCGGCATCCGCCGCCGGCCCCACGAACCGCTCGTGGCGGGAGAGCTTGCGCAGCGGCTGCCGCCCCACCCGCCACACCGTGTCGGCCAGGGCCGGGTTGCGGAAGCGCCCCAGGATCGTCGCGCGGTACTCGGCGAGCTCGCCCGCATCGAGCCCGTGCTTGCGGGCCAGCAGGGCCGAGGTCTCCTCGAGCGCGGCCGCCACCCGCGCCGCGATCTCCGGATCGTCGAGCGCGTCCGAGATCTGCTCGATGCCCGCCATCGCCCCGAAGTACGCCGTCGCGGCGTGGCCGGTGTTGACGGTGAACAGCTTGCGCTCGATGTACGGCGCGAGGTCGTCCACGAAGTGCGCCCCCGGGATGACGGGCGGGTGGTCGCCGAACGGCGGCCGCTCGATGGCCCACTCGAAGAACGGCTCCACCGTGACATCCACCCCCGCACCGCCCGGCTGCGCCGGGACGATGCGGTCCACCGCGGTGTTGGCGAACACCGCGCGGCCGGGGTCCCAGTCCTCCGCCGCGAGCCCGACGATCTCGACGCGCAGCAGATCGGTCGCGCCGATCGCGTTCTCGCACGCCATGATCTGCAGGGGCGGCAGGGCGGGATCCCGCCGGCGCAGCCCCGCCAGCACGAGCGGTGCCACGAACTTCAGGATGGTGGGACCGACGGCGGTGGTGACCACGTCTGCGGTCGCGATCTCGGCGGCCACGGCATCCGGATCCGTGGCGCTGTTCAGCGCGCGGAACCCGGTGACCACGGTGTCGGCGCCCCCCGCGCCGACCTCGTGGACCGTGTAGCTGTCGACCGCGTTGATGGCGTGCACCAGGGCTCCGGCCACGTCGGAGAACACGAGCTCGTAGCCGCCGCGGTGCAGCAGCAGCCCGACGAACCCCCGGCCGATGTTGCCGGCGCCGAAATGCACGGCTTTCACGATGCGCTCACCCCTCGTTGACCGCGCTGAGCAGGGCGTACAGGTCCTCGGCGGTCGCGGCCTGCTTCAGGGCCGCGACCGCGTCGTCATCCGAGAACAGGATGGCGATGCGCGAGAGGATCTCGAGGTGCTCGTCGCCCTTGCCGGCGATGCCCACCACGAACGTGACCGGCTCACCGCCCCAGTCGACGCCGCCGTCGTACCGCACGAACGACAGCGCCGAGTCCAGGATGGCCCGCTTCATCTCGTTCGTGCCGTGCGGGATGGCGAGCTCGTTGCCCATGTAGGTGGAGACGGTCTGCTCCCGCTGCTGCATCGCGTCGAAGTACTCGGCGGTGACGGCTCCGGTGGCCTGCAGGATGTCGGCGGCCTCGCGCATCGCGTCCAGCTGCGCCGCCGACCCCCCGTGGATCCGGATGTTCCCGATCGCCAGGACCTGATCTGCCATGATGACTCCTCTTCCGTCGTCCGGTCTACCGGCCATCCTGGTGCTGCTCGCGCACCAGGTCCACGACCTCGTCGTAGCGGGGCGAGTTCATGAAGTTGTCGACGGACACGTGGATCGCGTCCGGCGCCTTCGCCCGTGCCCGGTCGGTGAGCTGGTTCTGCGTGATGATCAGGTCGGCCGTGCCGTCGAGGTTCGCGATCGCTTTGTTGACGACGGTGACGCCCTCCACTCCGGCCTTCTTGATCTTGTTGCGCAGCACGCTCGCGCCCATCGCGGACGAGCCCATCCCCGCGTCGCACGCGAACACGATGTGGTCCACGCGCTTCTCGGCGACGGCGGTGTTCGCGGAAGAGGCGCCCGCGCCCTCGGTGGTGCCGCCGGCGGTGCGCGTGCGCAGCCCGGACAGGGCCGCGGACTCCTTGCCCTTGTTCGCCTCGGTCTGGGCGATCGCGGCCTGCAGGTCGCCGCCGCCCGCCGCGAGGTCCCGCTTGCGGCTGCGCAGCAGGAACAGCGACGAGAGCAGGAACGACACGGTCGCCGCCAGCACCACCGACAGCAGCACCACGAGCAGGTTCGCCGCGCCTGCGGGAGCGGCCGCGAGGATCACCGCGATGATCGATCCCGGCGCGGCCGGGAAGCGCAGGCCGCCGCCCAGGATGGCATTGGTCGCGACACCGGTGATGCCGCCGGCGATCACGGAGAGGAAGAGGATCGGCTTCATCAGCACGTACGGGAAGTAGATCTCGTGGATGCCGCCGAAGAACTGGATGATGATCGCTCCGGGAGCCGACGACCGCGCCACGCCGACGCCGAAGAACGAGAACGCCAGCAGCACGCCGACACCGGGGCCGGGGTTCGCCTCGATGAGGAACAGGATCGACTTGCCCGCGTGCGCGGCCTGCTCGATGCCGAGCGGGGTGAACACGCCGTGGTTGATGGCGTTGTTCAGGAAGAGGATCTTGGCGGGCTCGACGATGATCGACAGCAGCGGCAGCAGGCCGAGGGACACCAGCCACTGCACGGCCGCGCCGAGGCCTTCCGCGACGTAGGTGAACACCGGGCCGAAGGCGAAGAAGCCGAGCACGGCGAGCAGCATGCCGAGGATGCCTGCGGAGAAGTTGTTGACGAGCATCTCGAATCCGGGTCGGATCTTGCCGTCCCAGATGCGGTCCATCCACTTGGTGACGAGGGCCGCGAAGGGACCCATGATCATGGCGCCGAGGAACATCGGGATCGTCGTTCCGACGATGACGCCCATGGTGGCGATCGAGGCGACCACGCCGCCGCGCTCGCCGTAGACCATGCGTCCGCCGGTGTTGGCGATCAGCAGCGGCAGCAGGTAGGTGATCATCGACCCGACGAGGCCGACGTACTGCGGGAACGTTGTCTTGCCGTCGGGGCTCAGCGCCAGCGTCGTCATGGCGTGGGCCCAGCCGACCTGGTTCGCGTTGCCGAAGCCGCCGAGGAGGTCGGCGACCGGGTGCCACCAGCCGAGCCATCCCACTGCGATGAACAGGCTGGTGATGAGTCCCCAGGCGATGAACGCCGCGATGTTCGGCATGATCATGCCGGACAGGAACGTGCCGAATCGCTGGATGTGGACCTGGGCCTTCTTGCCGCCGCGCATCGCGGTCGGGGGTGACGTCGTCGTCATCGGTCTGTCTCTTTCTGTGTGGGGGATGCGGCCTGCGCGGCCGCCCGGGCTGATGCCGCGTCATCGGCGGCGAGGGCGGCCTCGGCGACGCGTCGCGCGTCGTCGAGGGTGTGGGTGAGCAGGGATGCCCGCACGTCGGCGAGCGCGGACGGGGCCATCGACAGGCTGGTGGCGCCGAGGCCGACCAGCACGACCGCCAGCAGCGGATCGGCGGCGGCTTCGCCGCAGATCCCGACCGGTTTGCCGTGCATCGCCCCGGCGGCGCCGACCTCGCGGATCAGGCGCAGCACGGCCGGATGCCAGGGGTCCTGGAGGGAGGCGACCGAGCCGAGCAGGCGATCGGCGGCCATCGTGTACTGGGTGAGGTCGTTGGTGCCGATCGACGCGAAGTCGGCCAGGGCGAGGATGCGATCGGCCAGCAGCGCTGCCGAGGGCACTTCGACCATCACGCCGGCGGTGCGGATGCCGTGCTCCCGGGCGAGCGCGGTGAAGTACGCCGTCTCCTCGACCGTGGCGACCATCGGCGCCATGACCCAGAGGTCGGCGGCCTGGCCGGAGGCGCGCACGGCTGCGTCCGCCTCGGCGAGCGCGGTGAGCTGGTCGCGCAGGATCTGCTCGCTGGCGCGCAGGGCACGGATGCCGCGCAGGCCGAGCGCCGGGTTCTCCTCGGGCGCGTCGTTGAGGAAAGCGAGGGGCTTGTCCGCGCCGGCATCCAGCACGCGCACCACGACCTTCCTGCCGCGGAAGGCGCTCAGCAGCGCGGTGTACGCCTCGCGCTGCGTGGCGACGGCCGGGGCGGTCGCGCTGCTCAGGAAGAGGAACTCGGTGCGGAACAGGCCCACGCCCTCCGCGCCGAGCTGCACCGCCTTCGCGGCACCGTCGGCGTTGCCCAGGTTCGCGAGCAGGGGAACCGGCGTGCCGTCGGCAAGCGCACCGGGGCCGACCGGGGCGGCGACGCGGGCCGCCCGCTCGCGGATGCGGTCCTCGGCGGCCTGCTTCTCGGCATCCGTCGGCCCGCTGACGACGACACCGGCGGCGGCGTCGACGATGACCTCGTCGCCGTCGGACAGGTCTGCTGCGCCGGTGACGCCG
>DATMTQ010000093.1:0-16569 GCA_035564095.1 Microbacterium sp.
CAACCATCAATCGCTCGCGTCTGGGGAGCGCGGCGATTGTTCCTTCTTCGATCCGGCGGAGCTGGGGGACTCCTTGCTGCCGGATCCATCGCCCGCCGCAATGGCGGGGGCCTGCATCGTCCCGAAGGACGAGATCTGGGAAGTGATGTTCAGGTCGCCGTGGGGGTGCACGGCCTGCTCGACGGGCTTGGTGAGACGGGCCAATTCGCGCTGCAACGCCTTCTCGGCTGCCGTCACGGCAGCCTTCTGCGCGGCAGCGGCGCGATCGACGGCCGTCACATCACCGCTGCCCGTCGCCGCCGGCGACGTTGACGCGGAGGTCGTGGACCGGGACGCCGTCGCGGTGCCCGTGGCAACCGCAGCGCCCGTGCGGGTCACGACGGCCGATGATGCCTGCGCGTCGCCGCCCGAGACGATGCGGTGCGTGGAGCGCACGACCGTGGCCGGCGCCGGCGCCTGCACCGTGACCGGGTCGGACTGCGACGTGCGGTGAGCGACGCGCTGGATGCCGGCGGGCAGCGCGATCGAGGACTGCGCGAGCGCCTGACCGGACACGTCGTTGAGGGCCAGCACGTTGCTGATCGTCACGGCCGACGCGACGACGAGCGTGACGACGGCGACGGCTGCGCCGCCCACCACCATGCCCTGTCGCGAGTCCACCGCGGTTCTCCTCATCTTCGGTGCCGTAGTCGTGCCTGAGTAACAGTGTGGCGCAACCGGCCGCTAAAGTCATGAATCACCCATGAGACTCTTCTCACAAGTTTCTTCGCCTCATATTCTAGTCCGTCGTGCTCAGGAGAGCTCGCCCGCTTCCAGCAGGCGTGTCACGAGGGCCGCGACGGCCGAGCGCTCCGATCGGGTCAGGGTCACGTGGCCGAACAGATCGTGGTCCTTCAAGGTCTCGATGACCGACGCGACGCCGTCGTGCCTGCCCACGTGCAGGTTGTCCCGTTGGCCCACATCGTGGGTGAGCACCACGCGTGAGTTCTGACCGATCCGGCTCAGCACCGTCAGCAGCACGTTGCGTTCCAGCGACTGCGCCTCGTCCACGATCACGAACGCGTCGTGGAGCGTGCGCCCGCGGATGTGGGTGAGCGGAAGCACTTCGAGGATGCCGCGCGCCATGACCTCTTCGACGACGTTGCCCGAGACGACCGACCCCAGCGTGTCGAACACGGCCTGTCCCCACGGGCTCATCTTCTCCTGCTGGTCGCCGGGCAGGTAGCCGAGTTCCTGGCCGCCCACCGCGTACAGCGGCCGGAAGACGACGATCCGTCGGTGCTGCTGCCGCTCCAGGACGGCCTCGAGTCCGGCGCACAGTGCCAGGGCCGACTTGCCGGTGCCGGCCCGTCCGCCGAGCGAGATGATGCCGACGGTCGGGTCCAGCAGCAGGTCGATCGCGAGGCGCTGCTCGGCGCTGCGCCCGTGCAGGCCGAACACGTCACGGTCGCCGCGCACGAGCCGATACTGCCCATCGGTGTCGGTGACCCGGCCCAGGGCTGAGCCGCGCTCGGAGTGGATCACGAGGCCCGTGTTCACGGGCATCCCGCGCACCGCGTCGCTCGCGGCGATCTCGGTCTCGTAGAGATCGCTCATCTCGTCTCCCGAGATCGCGAGTTCCGCCACGCCCGTCCAGCCCGATTCGATGACCTGATCGGCACGGTACTCCTCGGCAGCGAGCCCCGCGGCGGACGCCTTCACGCGCATCGGCAGGTCCTTCGACACGACCGTGACGTCTTCGCCGTCCCGCGCGAGGGAGGCGGCCGCGGCGAGGATCCGCGTGTCGTTGTCCCCGAGGCGCATCCCGGCGGGCAGGGCACTCGCGTCCGCGTCCGAGAGTTCGACGCGCAGGGTGCCGCCCTCGCCGATCGGCAGGGGCAGGTCCAGGCGGCCGTGCGCCACGCGCAGGTCGTCGAGGTGCCGCAGCGCACGGCGTGCGAAGTAGCCCAGCTCGGGATCGTGACGCTTGCCCTCGAGTTCGACGATCACGGTCAGCGGCACCACCACGGTGTGCTCCGCGAACCGGAAGAAGGCGCCGGGATCGCTCAGCAGCACGGACGTGTCGAGCACGTACGTGCGCACCCCCTGCGGCGTCGACGTCTCCCGCGCCCGCCCGCTGCGGGGCGCCTCCTCGCGGATCGTAGTTTCTGCTGGCCCGTGCAGTTCAACCTGTGCGGTCACGACCGGCTCCCCACCCGGGACGCGTCCCGGACGCTC
Organism: Microbacterium sp.; assembly: GCA_035564095.1. Classification (GTDB taxonomy): domain Bacteria; phylum Actinomycetota; class Actinomycetes; order Actinomycetales; family Microbacteriaceae; genus Microbacterium. Next base: position 2,218 of record DATMTQ010000093.1, read on the forward strand.
TCAGGCTGCCGGCGGCTCCGAGTCGTTTCCGTCCGGCCGACCCGATCGGGCACGGTGCCCGATAACCGCAACATACGGCCCCCGGCAGTCCCGGCGGTCGGATGACACGCCGACAATCCGTGACCGTCGGATGGACGGAGGATGACGGCCGGGGCCGGTCAGCCGCCGAAGCGCCGGTTGCGGCGCGTGTAATCGCGGATCGCGCGCAGGAAGTCGACCTCGCGCAGATCGGGTCCGAGGGCTTCCACGAAGTAGAACTCGCTGTGCGCGGACTGCCACAGCAGGAAGTCGCTGAGACGCTGCTCCCCCGACGTGCGGATCACGAGATCGGGATCGGGCTGACCACCGGTGTACAGGTGCTCCCCGATCTGTTCGGGCGTGAGGCTCGCGGCGAGCTCCTCGAGGGTGCCGCCGCGCTCGTCGTGCTGCTGGATGATGCTGCGCACCGCGTCGACGATCTCGCCCCGGCCGCCATACCCCACCGCAAGGTTCACGTGCAGGCCGGTGTGCGCGCGGGTGCGCTCCTCGGCCGCCGCCAGCACCCTGGCGAGGTCCGGCGGCAGCGCCTCGGCGCGGCCCACGTGCTGCACCCGCCAGTCGCGGGCATGCGAGAGGCCGTCGGCCAGCTCGGCGATGATCTGCAGGAGGTCCTTGAGCTCCTGCGCATCCCGCTTCTGCAGGTTGTCCAGCGACAGGAGATAGAGCGAGACCACTCGCACGCCCACGCCGTCGCACCATTCGAGGAACTCGCGCATCTTCGCGGCGCCGGCACGATGACCGTGCGCGACCGAGGAGAAGCCGAGCTGTCTCGCCCAGCGGCGGTTGCCGTCGATCATCATCGCGACGTGACGGGGCACGGCCTGCGGGAGCAGCTGGCGGCGAAGTCGATTGATGTACAGCCGGTACAGCGGACCCCGGCCCTCGTTCGACCCGGCAGATGTCACCCTCCTACGCTACCGCCCGGGCCCGCCGAGCGCCGTCGACCCCCGCGCACCGCACAGACTATGTACGGCCGGCGGCATACCGGCGCGGGTAAAATAAGCAGATGACCGCAATCCCGCCGGGAGTCGCCGGCAGCCCGCTTCCCCCCGTCACCCCGGGCGCGGTGCTGGAGATCAAACCGGCGTGGCGCGGCTGGATCCATGCGGCCACCACGCCCCTCGCCGTCGCGGCGGGCATCGTGCTGATCTGCCTCGCCGACGGCGCCGCGGCCAAGTGGTCGTGTGCGGTGTTCGCGCTGACCTCGCTGCTGCTGTTCGGCAATTCTGCGCTGTACCACCGCATCCCGTGGCGGGCCCGCACGAAGGCGGTCTTCCGGCGGATCGACCACGCCAACATCCTGCTGCTCATCGCCGGCACGTACACGCCCATGGCCGTGCTGGCGCTGCCGACCGACAAGGCGATCCTGCTGCTGTCGCTCGTCTGGAGCGGAGCGCTCGCGGGCATCCTGTTCCGCGTCTTCTGGCTCGGCGCACCGCGCTGGATCTACGTCGCCCTCTACCTGGTGCTCGGCTGGGCGGCGGTCATGTACATCGTGCCGCTGTTCCAGGCGAACGTCGCCATGATGGTGCTGATCATCGCCGGCGGCCTGCTGTACTCGTTCGGTGCCGTCGTCTACGCGCTGAAGCGGCCGAACCCGTGGCCGTCGGCGTTCGGGTTCCACGAGATCTTCCACGCCTGCACCGTGCTGGCGTTCGCCTGCCACTGGACGGCGTGCCTGCTCATCGCGATGCACCCGGTCTTCCTCGCGGGCTGAGGCGCTCCCCCGCCGTGGCGGGCGGCGTCAGTCGCGCGACTGGTCGTCGTCCCGCCGCTCGCCCGCCGCCTGCTCGGCGTCGAGTTCCTCGCGCACCTCTGCGCGGTAGCGGCCGCGCCGGATGCGGCGCATCATGTCCCAGATCAGCAGCACGGCGACGACCGCGATCAGCAGGATCGCGCCGAATCCCCATGCACCGGGGGTCACCGTGGTCGGGTCGGGACCGGTCGGGGACGGGCTCGGCGTCGCTGCTGTCAGCGCGATGAGCAAAGAGTGCATGTGTCCTCGATCCGCACGGAAGCGCTTAGCCTGGAGTCCAAGCCTAACGTGCCGATGGAGAACCGATGACGACGCAAGCCATGCTCGACGAGCGCTACGGCCGCACCCGCGCGACGGCATCGCGCCGGCGGTCGTCGGTCATCGCGGGCGCCGTCATCGCGGTCATCGTCGGCGCGATCGCGTGGATGTCGTTCGGCAACGCCTCCAACGCGGTGAGCGCCTCGGCGACCGCATACAGGGTGGTCGGCTCCTCCTCCACGACGGTCACCTTCCAGCTGACCGCTCCGGCGGGGGCCGCGGTGGCATGCGTGCTGGAGGCCGACGACACCGACCACGGCATCGTGGGCTGGCGGGTGATCGAGTATCCGGCATCCGGCGCGGCACGCAGCCGCACCCTGACCGAGGCGATCCCCACCGTCGGCAGAGCCACCACAGGTTTGGTGAACTCCTGCTGGGTGCCCTAGGCTGGCCGAACGCCTTTCGACGCCCTGGTCTTGACCGGGGCGTCCTTCTTATCCGATGAACGAAGGAGACCGACGTGTCAAACGACGCTCCCGTCACATTCCTCACACAGGAGGCCTACGACCGCCTCTCCGCCGAGCTCGAGCAGCTCACGACGGTGGGCCGTGAGGAGATCGCCAAGCGCATCGAGCTCGCGCGCGAGGAGGGTGACCTGAAGGAGAACGGCGGCTACCACGCGGCCAAGGACGAGCAGGGCAAGCAGGAGGCGCGGATCCGCACCCTCCAGGCGCTCCTGAAGGACGCCAAGGTCGGCGAGGCCCCGGAATCCAACGGCATCGTCGAGTCCGGCACCGTCGTCACAGCGACCGTCGCCGGCGGCGAAGAGGTGTTCCTGCTCGGCAGCCGCGAGATCGCGGCAGACAGCGAACTGGACGTCTACAGTGAGGCCTCCCCCCTGGGCGCGGCCATTCTCGGACTCAAGGAGGGCGAGAAGACCACGTACCAGGCGCCCAACGGCCGCGACATCGCCGTCGAGATCATCAAGGTGGAGACCTACTCGGGCCAGTAGTCCCCGCCGCGCGAGAGCCCCGTTTCCCGGTCGTGCCGGGGTGCGGGGCTCTTCTGCGTGTCGGATGCGCCGGTCAGTCCGGCACGACGGAGGGCGAGAACCCGGCCGCGGTCAGGGCGCGGATCACCTCGACGCGATGGTCTTCGCCGCGCGTCTCGACGCTCAGCTGCAGGATCACCTCGCTGATCTGCAGCCCCTGGCCGTGACGCGTGTGCAGCACCTCGATCACGTTCGCGCCGACGCTCGCGAGCAGCTCGGAGACCTGGGAGAGCTGGCCCGGGCGGTCCGGCAGCGGGATGCGCAGGGTCATGTAGCGGCCGGATGCCGCCAGACCGTGCGCCACCACGCGCTGCAGCAGCAGCGGGTCGATGTTGCCGCCGGAGAGGATCGACACGGTCTTCCCGGTGGGGGCGATCTTGCCGGCGAGGATCGCGGCCACGCCGACGGCGCCGGCGGGCTCGACGACCTGTTTGGCGCGCTCCAGCAGCACGAGCAGGGCGCGCGCGATGTCGTCCTCGCTGACGGTGACGACATCGTCGACGAGCGCCTGGATCATCTCGAACGGGACGTCGCCGGGGCGCCGCACCGCGATGCCGTCGGCGATGGTCGGCGTGGTCTCGAGCTCGACGGGTCGACCGGCGGCCAACGACGGCGGGTAGGGAGCCGAGTTCGCCGCCTGCACCCCGATGACCCGCACGGTGCGCCCGGCGGCAGCAGCGCGCGCCTTGATCGCACCGGCCACGCCCGCGATGAGGCCACCGCCGCCGATACCCATGATCACGGTGTCGAGGCCGGGGGCCTGTCGCCACAGTTCCAGGCCGAGAGTGCCCTGGCCGACGATCACGTCGCGGTGGTCGTACGGATGGATGAACACCGCCCCGGTCTGCGCGGAGAATTCGGCGGCCCGCTGCAGCGGGGTCTCGACTGTGGCCCCGTCGAGCACGACGTCGGCACCATAGCCGCGGGTGGCCAGCAGCTTCGGGACCGGGACGCCGAGCGGCATGAAGATCGTCGCGGGGATGCCGAGCTGGTGCGCCGCGAGCGCGACGCCCTGCGCGTGGTTACCCGCGGAGGCCGCGACCACCCCGCGGCGCCGCTCGGCCTCGGTGAGCTTGGAGAGGCGGTTCACCGCCCCGCGGATCTTGAACGATCCGGTGCGCTGGAGGTTCTCGAGCTTGAGCAGCACGGGCGCGCCGAGCACGTCGGAGAGATGCTGCGAGTGGTCGACCGGAGTGTCCGAGATCACGCCGGTGAGCGTGGCGGCGGCATCCTCGTAGTCGGCCAGGGTGGGAAAGCTCATTCGACGCCCTTCTTGGTGCGCGGCACCGTGCTCCAGATCAGATCGGCATTCCTCGGGAGGTGTCCGGTCACCCACGCCCGATCGCTCAGGTACACCCACACCACGTTCACGAACGCCGCCATGGGCACGGCGAACAGGGCGCCGGGGATGCCGGCGATCATCGCGCCGCCGGCGACGACGAGCACGACGGCCAGCGGATGCACCTTGACGGCGGATCCCATCAGCAGCGGCTGCAGGATGTGCCCTTCGAGCTGCTGCACGCCCAGCACCACCACCAGCATCCACAGCGCGATGAACCATCCGTTGTAGACGAGCGCGAGGAAGACGGCGACGGCCCCCGTGACGACCGCGCCGACGATCGGCACGAACGCCCCGAGGAACACGAGGACGCCGATGGGCAGCGCCAGGGGGACGCCGAGCAGGAACGCGCCGACAGAGATGCCGACGGCGTCGATGGTGGCCACGAGCAGCTGCGTGCGCGCATAGTCGACGACGGACCGCCACCCGGCGCGTCCGGCGCCGTCGACGGCGGCACGGGCGGCGCGCGGGAACAGGTTGGTGGTCCAGCGCCAGATGCCGCCGCCGTCGGCCAGCAGGCACAGCAGCACGAACAGTGCCAGGAGCGCTCCGGTGGCGAAGTGGCCGACGGTCGCGCCGATCGCGAGGGCGCCGGTCCACAGCACCTGGGCCTGCTGCTGGACGAAGTCGCCCATCTGGGTGATCACGGCGTCGATCTGGGCGTCGGTGATGTGCAGCGGACCGGTCTCGAGGAAGATCCGGAGGTTGTCGACTCCCGCCACGGTGCGTGCCTGCACCGACGACCACTGCAGAGTGATCTGCCAGACGGCGAGCGTCATCAGCCCCGTCACGACGGCCGCGGCGCCGATCACGGTCAGCGCGATTGCCGCCCATCGGGGCACCCGGTGGCGCACCATGAACGAGAAGGCGGGCCAGACGAGGGCGGTCACGAGGATCGCGATCAGCAGCGGGATGACCAGGAGCTTGAGCTGGATCACGAGCCAGACCAGCACTCCGACGCCGGCCGCGATGACGAGCAGGCGCCAGACGTAGGCGCTGGCCACGCGCAGGCCACGGGGCACGAGCTGCTCGGTCTCGGACCGCACGGCCCCGAGGATGCGCCGGTCGCTGCGCACCCCGCGCCAGCGCGACGACGGCGTGTTGTCGGGACCGGTCATCCCGCCAGTCTATGGCCGGGCCGGCTCAGAACCTGCCGCCGATGTCGTGCAGGCGCGCGATGCGATCGGGGATCGGCGGGTGCGTCGAGAACATCCGCTCGAGTGCATTGGGCCGCAACGGATCCGCGATCCACAGATGCGCCATCGAGGTGTTCGCGCGCGCGAGGGGGCGGGCGTTGTCCTGCAGTTTCGCGAGGGCGGAGGCCAGTCCCTCGGGGTCGCGCGTGGTCAGCGCGCTCGTGGCATCGGCGAGATACTCGCGCTGCCGTGAGATCGCCGCCTGCACCGCGCCCGCCAGAAGCGGCGACAGGATGGCCGCGACGATGCCGAACACGAAGAACAGCAGCTGCCCTGCCCCGTTGTTGTTCTCGTTGCTGCGACGGCCACCGCCGAAGAACGTCATGCGCAGCATCACGTCGGCGATGATGCCGACCGCGACCACGAGTCCGAAGACCAGCATCGAGACGCGGATGTCGTAGTTGCGGATGTGCCCCAGCTCGTGGCCCAGGACGCCCTCGAGCTCACGGTCGGTCATGATCTCGAACAGGCCCGTGGTGACGGTGATGGCGGCCTTCTCCGGCGTGCGACCCGTGGCGAACGCGTTGGGTGCGGCATCCTCGACCACGTACAGTCGCGGCATCGGTGAGCCCGTCGTGATACAGAGGTTCTCGACGATGCGGTAGTACCGGGGCGCATCGGCCTGCGTCACCTCGAACGCGCCGGCGAGGGCGAGCGCCTCGCCCGAGGCGGCGAAGTACTGCACGGTCGCATAGCCCGCGGCCAGCACCAGGACGAAGGCGGTGACCCACCAGTCGCCGGACATCAGCCAGCCGGCGAGAAGCCCGATCGCCCCGATGAAGAGCACGAAGCCGACGAGGATGAACCAGGTGTTGCGCTTGTTGCGCGCGATCGCGGAGTACACGAATAGGGGCCCGCCTGCTCTGTGGGTTTCGACTCGCCTGGGGCTCGCTCAACCTTGAGCCGAGGACGCATCAAGGTCGCGGCGCGACCTTGATCCGCCTCAGCTCAAAACTGCACGCGCGGCGGCTCCGAGATCGCCGCTGCGTCCACGACGTCGAAGAACTCGCGCTCGCCGAATCCCAGGCGCTTGGCGAACATGTTGTTGGGGAAGGTCTTGACCTTCGTGTTCAGCTCCCGGACGCCGCCGTTGTAGAAGCGGCGGGATGCCTGGATCTTGTCCTCGGTGTCGGTGATGGACGCCTGCAGCTGCAGGAAGTTCTGGCTCGCCTGCAGCTGAGGGTAGGCCTCGGCGACCGCGAAGATGGAACGCAGCGCCTGCTGCATGTGCCCCTCGGCGACGCCCGCATCGGCGGGGCTGGATGCCCCGAGCGTCTCCGCGCGCGCCTGGGTGACGTTCTCGAACACCGCCTTCTCGTGCGCGGCGTATCCCTTGACGGACTCGATGAGGTTCGGAAGCAGGTCGGCACGCCGCTTCAGCTGCACCGTGATGTCGCTCCACGCCTCGTCCACCCGCACGTTCAGCTGGACCAGCGAGTTGTACGTCGCCCACAGGTAGATCCCGATGATGACGACGATCGCGACCACGATCAGGACGGGCATCAGCCATTCCAGCATTGCAGAAGTCTCCGTTTCCAGGGTTGTCGACAGTCTATCGGCGAGGCTCGGAGAGGCACCGAGCGCGCATCGATCTCTCAGTGCTTACTCACCGAGGACACGCCCGAGGTACGCGTTCTGGAACATCCGCTCGGGGTCCAGACGCGCGCGCAGCGCGGTGAAGTCGTCGAAGCGCGGGTAGAGCCCGCGCAGGGAGGCGGCGTCCTGCGAGTGCATCTTGCCCCAATGGGGGCGCCCGCCGAACGACGTCATGATCCGCTCCACCGCCGTGAAGTACGCGGTGGGGTCCTCGCGCCAGTAGCGGTGCACCGCGATGTAGCCGGTCGCGCGCCCGTACGCGGTCGACATCCACAGGTCGTCGGCTGCGGCGAAGCGCACCTCGATCGGGAACGAGATGCGCAGGTCCTGCGCGGCGATGAGCGCCCGCACGGCGTCGAACGCGGCACGCACGTTCTCGGCCGGCAGCGCGTACTCCATCTCGCGGAACCGCACACCGCGGTTCTGGGTGAGCACCCGGTTCGACAGATCGGTGTACTCGCGGTCGCCGGTGAGCTTCACTGCGAGGCGCGAGCACGGCGGGACGATCGCCGGGATCACGGCGCCGGCCGCGCAGACCGCGCGGAACACGCCGTTGGAGAGCAGTTCCTCGTCGACCCACCGGCCGACCGGCGGCAACGGCTTCAGCGGGCTGGATGCCGGCATCCGCGTCTGCGTCTTGGTGAGGGCGACGTCGGTGTGCGGGAACCAGTAGAACTCGAAGTGATCCGCCGCCGCCACCCGCGCGTCGAGCGTGACCAGTACCTCGTCCAGCGGCTCCGGATGCTCGACGGCCTCGAGCACGAAGGCGGGAACGCACTGGATCGTCACCTCCACGAGCACGCCGAGTGCGCCGAGCCCCACGGCGAGCGCCGGCAGCAGCTCCGGGTCGTGTTCCTCATCGACGCGCAGCAGCTCTCCGCCGGCGGTGACGAGCGTCGCTCCGACGATCTGCGTGGCGAGGCCTCCGAAGCCGGCACCGGTGCCGTGCGTTCCGGTGGAGATCGCCCCGGAGATCGACTGGCGGTCGATGTCGCCGAGATTCTGCATCGCCAGGCCGTACGGCGCGAGGAGTTTCGGGATCCGGTGCAGTCGGGTCCCGGCCAGCAGCGTGGCACGGGCATGCTGCGAGTCGACGGCGACGAGCCCCGACAGGTCGGTGAGGTCCAGCAGCACGCCCGGGGCGACCGCGATCCCCGTGAAGCTGTGGCCGGCGCCGACCGCCTTCACGCGCATGCCGCGGGACCGCGCCGCCACGACGGCGCGCTGAACGGCACCCACGCTGCCGGGGAACTCCACGCGCTGCGGACGCACCCGCGCCGACCGGCCCCAGTTGCGCCACTGCCCGCCGGGTCGTGTCACAGGAACGCCCTCCCCTCGCCGCGGTATGTCGGCACCTCGTCGACGACGCGGCCGGCGTCCACGATGAGGTAGCGGTCGACGCGCTCGGCGAGCTCGCCGCTCTTCGCATGCCGGAACCACACGCGGTCGCCCACCTGCAGGTCCCGTGCCGCCTCGCCCTGCAGCGGAGTCTGCACCTCGCCGGAGCCTTCGCGCGCGAGGGTCCGCAGCCCGCGCGGCCACACCGGCCGGGGCTGGCGCGAAGCGGCGGCCGGCCCGGACGCGATCCAGCCGCCGCCCAGCACGGTGGCGATGTCGGCGGTCGGCTTGCGCACGACCTCGAGTGAGAACGCGGCCGCGGGCGCCGGCCGGAAGGCGCGGTAGCCGTCGAACAGATGGCCGGCGAGCAGGCCGCTGCCGGCCCCCAGCTCGGTGACCGACGGATCGGACGACGTGCGTTCGAGCGACCCCGTTCCCCCGCCGTTGACGAACTCGAGCGGAGCGATCTCGCGCAGGGCGGCGACGATAGCGGCGCGCCGGGTGCGCAGTTCGGCCGCGGACCGCCCCTGCATCCATCGGATCACGGCATCCTGCGCCGTTCCGGCGGCGTCGGGCTGTCCGGCGATCTGCGCCTCGTACATCATCAGGCCGACGAGCCGGAAGCCGGAACGCCGCGCGACGGCGTGTGCGAGGAGAGCGGCATCCTCGTCGTCGAACACCGGCGACCGGCGCACCCCGACATGCCCGAGCGCAGCGGTGCGGAACGAGGCATCGGCGTCGATCGCGAGCCGGAGGACCTCCCGTCGCGCCGGCGGCAGGATCGCGTCGATGAGGTCGAGCTGGGCGACGTCGTCGACCATCAGCGTGATCCGGGACGCCGCGTCCGGGTCCGTCGCGAGCCGACGGAGGGCGGCGCGGTCCGCGGTCGGATAGCCGAGCACGATGTCGTCGTGTCCGTGCCCGGCGAGCCAGAGGGCTTCGGGAAGCGTGAACGCCAGGATGCCGGAGAAGCCGGGCAGGGCGAGCACTGCATCGATCACGGCCCGCACGCGCACGGACTTGCTCGCGAGCCGGATCGGGACGCCGCCGGCACGCACGGCCATGTCGAGCGCGTTGAACCGCAGTGCCGTGAGGTCGATCGTTGCGATCGGGCCCGACTCCCCCGCGACCGCCTGCGTCATCGAGGGCCAGTACGACCCGGCCTCCCACGCCTGGCCGGTCTGCGGGGCGGGCGAAAGCAGGTCGAGGCTCACGTGCTGCTCCTTCGCATCCGCCCAGCCTACGGGAGGAACGCAGAGTCACCGCGCATGAGACCCGGTGTCAGTTCGTCACGAGGCGGGCGCCTCCTGCGTCGACTCCGTGACGATCTCGACCATCTGAGGGGACTCGTCCGGAACCTTGATCGGATCGGTGTCGATCTGCTCCGGGACCAGCTGAATGCCCCCGGACGTGTTGGCCGAGTTCGCGAGGGTCTCGATGAACCGCCGGTTCAGCGCAGGCGGCTCGGGATCGTCGAACACGAAGCGCAGCGGGATCGACGGATGCAGCCAGATGGTCGAACGCCCGCGCGGCTCGTCCTCCGGGTGCCGCCACGAGAGGGTGAAGCTCTCGTTGCGTCGCAGCTTCGTGGCGATGACGACTTTGAGGTGCGCCAGAGCGCGGTCTTCGATATGGATCGGGGTGGCGGATCCCCCGTAGTAGATGGTGCCCACGCGCGAAGCCTAGTCCCCGGGGGAGGCATGGCGGGCGGGTGCGGACCGATCGTGCCCCCGGTGGGACTCGAACCCACACTGAAGCGAGTTTAAGTCGCCTGCCTCTGCCATTGGGCTACGGGGGCGGGTCGTCCGCCAGACGCGGATGCCGCAGGGCCATCTTCTCAGACGGGCCTGCGGCATCCGGCTGTCGCCTACTTGGAGACGGTGGCCTTCTCTGCCTTGGCCTTCTCCGACTTCGGCTTCTCGGCCTTGGGCTTCGGAGGCGTCGCGGGCTTCTCCGCCGGCTTCTCGACCTTCGCCGGGGCTTCGGCCGGCTTCGCGGGCGCCTCGGCGGCCGGCGCGGGAGCCTCGGCGGCCTTCGGCTTGGGGCGGGCGGCGAACTCTTCGAACGCCGCGCGCGGGAACTGGATCGCTTCGAGGCTCACGTTGTCCCGGCCGAGCCAGAAGTCGTGCCACCAGTCGCCGATGACGCGCCACTTGCGCTCCCACGACGGCATAGCGAGGCCGTGGTAGCCACGGTGCGCGAGCCAGGCGACGAAGCCCTTGAGTGCCAGGTTGCCGGACTGGAACACGCCGTTGTACAGGCCGAGACCTGCGACCGCGCCGAGGTTCTTGTGGAAGTACTCCCTCGGCTCCTCACCGCGCAGCACGGCGACGAGGTTCTTGGCCAGGAGCTTCGCCTGACGCACCGCGTGCTGCGCGTTCGGCACGCACATGCCCGCCACACCGCCGCCGCTGAGGTCGGGCACGGCGGACACGTCGCCGGCCGCCCAGGCGCCCTCGACGATCTCGTCCTCGGTGCCGACCCGCAGGTCGGTGCGGGTCTGGATGCGTCCACGGCCCTCGACGAGCAGGTCGCTGCCGCGCACGACGGTGGGGTTCGCCATGACGCCGGCGGTCCACACGATGAGGTCGGTGGAGATGGTCTGCCCGTCGGAGAGCTCGACGTCGCCGTCGACCGCGTTCATCACCTGCGTGTCGAGGTGCACGTACGCGCCGCGCTTGGCGAGGCTCTTCAGCACCCATTCGCTCGTCTTCAGCGACACCTCGGGCATGATGCGGCCCATGGCCTCGATGAGGTGGAAGTGCGTGTCCTCGAACGTCAGCTCGGGGTAGTTCTTCAGCAGGGCCGATCCGAGCGCGCGCAGTTCGGCGAACGCCTCGATGCCGGCGAAGCCGCCACCCACGACGACGACCGTCAGCAGGCGGTCGCGGTCCGGTCCGGGAGGCATGGTCGCCGCCCGGTCGAAGTTCGTCAGGATGCGGTCGCGGATGGCGACCGCCTCCTCGATCGTCTTCAGGCCGATCGCGTTGTCGGCGATGCCCGGGATCGGGAAGGTGCGAGAGACCGCACCGGCCGTCACGACGATCTGGTCGTACTCCTGCTGCCAGCTGACGCCGTCGGCGCGGGTGATCGTCGCCGTCTTGTTCGCGTGGTCGATGCCGGTGACCTTGGCGGTCACGACCTTCGTCCGCTTGAGGTGGCGCCGGTGCCCGACGACCGCGTGCCGTGCCTCGATCTCGCCCGCGGCGACCTCGGGCAGGAACGGCTGGTACGTCATGTACGGCAGCGGGTCGACCATGGTCACGTCGGCTTCGCCCTTGCGCAGATGCTTCTCGAGCTTCCAGGCAGTGTAGAAGCCGGCGTAGCCGCCGCCGACGATCAGGATTCTGGGCGCAGTGGTCTGTGCGCTGTTCACGGTGGGGAGACTCCTCGCGGGTTCAACTGCTCGGCGTACGGGAGTGACGCGCCGATCGGATGCGTCGGACAGCCACGGTGACGCCGAACGCAACCAGTATAGCGGGCACCGTGAGCCCGGCCAGCGGGAGGGTCCCGTAGCGCAGGGTCTCGGCGGTCGGCAGGAGCACGGAACCGCTGTCTCCGACGTCCCGCGCGGGCGGCAGGGGCGGCACCGTCACCTGCACCTGGCTCGGTTCCGGGACGGGCACGATCTCGGCGCGCCGGTGCAGCCGGATCCAGTCCTGCAGGCTCCCCATCGGGTTCTCGGCGACGTGCGGGATGCCGGTCGCCGAGACCGCTGCCGCGGCATCCACGATGCCGTAGCCGTACGTGGCATCCGGGACGTGCGTCTGCACGGGTGCGCGGCGCGCCGTCTTGATCACCTGTTCGATGACGTCGTTCGCGTCGAGCTTGGGATGTGCGGCGCGCACCAGGGCCACGATGCCCGCCACGATCGGCGCCGCGCCGCTGGTGCCTTCCCAGGCGACGGTCTGACCGTCCGCGGAGATTCCCAGGAGCTCCTCGCTCGGCGCGGCCACGCCGATCGTGATGCCCTGTGTGGACGCTTCGCGACTGGCCGCCCCGCTGCGTGTCACGCCGGCGACCGTGAGCACGCCGGGGATGGTCGCGGGGGCACCCACCTGGGTGGTGCCGGCCCCGCGGTTGCCGGCGGCGACGACGACCACCACGTCGTGCTGATACGCGTACAGGAACGCGCTGTCCCAGCTCGGGTCCCATTCCGTCGAGTTGGTGGTGAACGAGAGGTTGATGATGTCGGCGCCGTGGTCCACGGCCCAGCGGATGCCGTCGGCCACCTGCTGTGCGAACGGCACGCGCGACGCGGAGCCGAATCCGATCGACACCGACAGCAGACGAGCGGCCGGGGCGACGCCGATCATCCCGGTTCCGTCCGCGTCGCCGCGGGCCGCGAGCAGCGACGCCACCCAGCTGGCATGGTCGGCATCGACGGCGCCCACCGGCGTCCGTCCGTCCGCGGAGCCCACCCCGGACTCGTCGGTGCCGCCGACGACGGCCGAATCGAGTTCCGGATTGCGGCCGATGCCCGTGTCGATGATCGCGATCGTCTGGCCCTGACCCTGGGTGGTCTGCCATGCGTCCCGCACGAAGGTGCTGTCGAGCCAGTACTCGGACTGCCGCGTGGCGTCGGCCGGATCATCGGGTGGCGGGGTCGCCCCGGTGAGCACGACCACTCCGAGGATGCCGGTCGCCACCAGCAGGATCCCGCGCTTCACGGCGCTCATCCCGCTTCGGGCCGCGCCTCGGGGCGCAGGGCCGCACCGGGCTCGGCGCACACACAGCGATCCGGCGACCAGGACGAACGAGCCAGAGCGGCGTCCCCGATGGGGTTGACACCCGGACCGGCGGCGAGGGCGTGCCCCGCCAGGGCGTGCAGGCACTTCACGCGGACCGGCATCCCGCCCGCCGAGATGCCTGCGATCTCGGGCACGTCGCCGAACTGAGCCCGATCCGCGAGATAGGCGCGGTGCGCCGCCGCGTAGGCATCCCGGATGCCCTCGTCCACGGACAGCAGCTGCTGCAGCTCCGGCATCAGGTGCTCGGCCTCGAGCGTCGACATCGCCGCGGTCGCGGCCGGATGCGTCAGGTAGTAGAACGTCGGGAACGGTGTGCCGTCGGGCAGCCGGGGTGCCGTCGCCACGACGGTCGGGTTGCCGCAGACGCAGCGCGCCGCGATGCCGACGACGCCGCGCGGCTCGCGACCGAGCTGGCTGTGCAGCACCGCGATGTCGGCGGACGCGAGCGGGGCGAAGGGCGGTGTCGTCACCCGACAAGGCTAACGACAAGGCGGCCGCGGACCTGCATCCGGCCCGGCCGGGCTACTTGGTGACGGCGATCCGGGCGGTACCCGCCTGCACGACGGAGGCGACGAGCTGCGACGTCCAGTCGGTCTTGGTCTGCTGGACGCCCTTGCTCACCGCATCCTGCTGCTGCGGCAGGCGGGATGCCGGCAGATCGTCGATCACGAGGTAGACGATGTCGCCGGGCTTGACGTAGTAGAGCCGCTCGCGGGCCTCGCTGGCGATGTACGCCGGGTTCTTCCAGCGCTCGCGCTCCTGGTCGAGGGCGGCGACGTCGTCCTTCGCCATCTGCACGGAGTGCTGGAGTGCCGCGATCTGCTGCCGCTGCCCGACGTAGGTCGACACGGTCGGCACGAGCACGCAGACCGCGAGGATGACGAGTCCCATCATGATCACGGTGAACCCGGACAGGCGCAGACCGCCGAGCCACCCGCGCACGTCGACGCGGCGGGCCGCTGATGCCTGCGGCGCTTCCCGGCGCGGACGCGGAGCCGGGCGGCGCGACCGTGCCGTCGCCGGCGTCG
>DATMTQ010000094.1:0-19230 GCA_035564095.1 Microbacterium sp.
GCTCGCCCCGACGATCGCCTATGCCCGCACCGGCGTGCCGCTGTCGGCGACCGCGGCCGCGACGATCCGGCGCGTCGCCGGCCTGTTCCGCGAGCACTGGCCCTCATCGGCCGACCTCTGGCTCCCGGACGGGACGCTTCCCGCGGAGGGCGCTCTCGTGTGCAATCCACGCTACGCGGACCTGCTCGAGAGCCTCGCCGGGGCCGCCGCCGGTTCAGACCGGGCGCGCGGCATCGACGAAGCGCGCGCGCTGTGGGCGCAGACGGTCGGACGGGCGGCATCCTCCTTTCTTTCCAGGCCGCACCGCCACTCCGACGGCGCCGACCACGCGGGCGTGATCAGGCCCGCGGACGTCGCCGGCTTCCGCGCCGGCTACGAGGACGCCGTCACGGTCCCGTTCCGCGGGCTCACGGTCGCGAAGGCCGGCGGATGGACCCAGGGGCCCGCGCTGCTCGAGGCTCTGCGGATCCTCGAGCCGCTGCCGGACGACCTGCTCGACCCGTCGACGCCCATGGGCGCGCATGCCGTGATAGAAGCGCTGAAGCTCGCCCTCGCCGATCGCGATGCGCATCTCGGCGACGGGGTGGATGTTGCTCCGCTGCTGTCCGAGCATTACGTCGAGACCCGTCGCAGCGCCATCGGCGAGGAGGCGTCCCACGCCTGGCGGCCGGGCGCACCCGGCGGTCGCAGGCCGTTCTATCCGCCGCTCAGCCTCGACGACACGCTCGCCGTGGGCGACGACTCGCTCGGAGTGGGCGAGCCCACCGTGGCATCCACCGGGAACACGCGCGGCGACACCTGTCACATCGACGTCGTCGACCGCTGGGGAAACATCGTCGCGGTGACGCCCTCCGGCGGATGGCTGCAGTCTTCGCCGGTGATCCCGGAACTCGGCTTCTGTCTCGGCACGCGCCTGCAGATGACGTGGCTGGAGGAATCCGCGCCGTCGGCGCTGCGGCCGGGGGCCCGCCCGCGCACGACGCTCACGCCGACCCTCGTGTTCGACGACCACACCGCGATGGCGATCGGCACGCCCGGCGGCGATCAGCAGGAGCAGTGGCAGCTGCCCGCGCTGCTGCGCATCCTGGTCGGCGGCTACACGCCGCAGCAGGCGATCGACGCGCCCACGCTGCACACGACGGCGCTCATCGATTCGTTCTGGCCGCGCACGTGGACCCCCGCCGGGGTGGTCGTCGAGGGCCGCATCGGCGACGATGTCGTGCAGGGCCTGCGCGCGCGCGGCCACGAGGTCGCCGTCGCAGGCGACTGGTCGCTGGGGCGCCTCTCCGCCGTCGGCGTCGACCGCCGCAGCGGTCGCGTGTGGGCGGCGGCCAATGCCCGCGGAATGCTGGGGTACGCCGCCGGCCGGTGAGCGGAGGTTCCGTCAGCGCGTCTCGGCGGGGCGCAGCGCCGCCGCGACGACCTCCGCGATCGCCCCGGCGATCTCGGCGGCGGAGCGCTTGTGCCCCTTGACGGCGTAGCTGTGGTCGCCGTCCACCCAGGCGATGCGGGCGTCCGGACAGGATGCCGCCGCCTGCTCCAGCTGGTCGTGCGGGTCCACGAACGGATCCGTGCGGCCGGAGACGAACACCTGCCGCTGAGCGATCCGCGCCAAGTGCTCGACACGCGGTTCGTCCGGGCGACCCGGCGGATGCAGCGGATAGCTGAGGTACACGAGTCCGGCCGGCAGGATGCGGCCCTCCGCGGCGGCGACGGAGGCCATCCGCCCGCCGTAGGAGCGCCCGCCGGCCCACACCGGCAGGTCGTCGAACCCGGCCGCCGTCATCGCCCGTTCCCAGGCCATGACGGCGTGGGAGGCCGGCCCGGGCATCCGGCGTCCGAGCTGCGCGTACGGCAGATTGAAGCGCAGCGTGCTCACGCCGTGCGTCGCGAGCGACGCGCACAGGTGGACGAGGAACGGGCTGTCGCAGCGTGAGCCGGCGCCGTGCGTGAGGACGTAGGCGGCCGAAGCCGTCCCGGCGTGCGTCCAGACCGCGTCGACGTCGACCGTGCCGGCCGGAAGCTCGACGCGGATGCGGCCCTCGTCCGGCGTCACGCGCCCTGCGGAGGGCGCGGTTCGTCGTCGTGCCGGGAATCCGACCCCGGTTCCGTGGGCGACTCCGGCTCCGCGGGCGACGGCGGCTCCGCCGGCGGCGCGATGCGTTCGCCGAACCTGGGCGGCTCCTGGGCCGGCGGGCCCGCCGGCGGCACCACCGGCGGCTCTCCGCCGCTCATCGGCACGGGCGGCACCAGGCCCGCACCGAGCACCTGACGGGCGCGGTTGATGCTGTTGGGCATCACCGTGACGTCGTAGTGGTCGGCCATCACCTGTGTGACCGAGGCGTAGTCGCGGCGCCGCCGCATGAGCGCGTAGGCGACGATGCTCATCAGCATGCCGAGCGCGATGCCGATGAACATCACGCCGACGAAAGCGGAGACCGTCGAGTTGCCCAGTACGAAGATCGCGGAGAAGATCAGGCCGAGAAGCAGGCCGTTCATGGCTCCCTGCCGGGCCGCGGTGGCATAGCCGAGCCTTCCCGTCACGCGCTCGACCGACCGCAGGCCGCTGCCGACGATGGCGATCTCGCGCGCCGGAACGCCCGACGAGATCAGCGTGGACACCGCCTTCTGCGCACCTTCGTACACCGGGAAGCTCGCGACGGTCTCGCCCACTTCGGTCCTGCTCTGACCCGGGCCCGACATACTCATGCCTCCATCCTCGCATGACCGGCCCGGCCAGCCTCGGACACCCGTGCCACCGGACTACGCTTGACCGAGTGAGCACGCAGAGGGTCTTCGTGGCGCGCCTGGCCGGGTGCGCAGTCTTCGACCCCGCCGGCGACCGGCTGGGCAAGGTCCGCGATGTCGTCGTGGTCTACCGCAACGACGCCCCTCCGCGCGTGATCGGACTCATCGTCGAGATCCCCGGGCGGCGCCACGTCTTCGTCTCGATCGGCCGCGTGACCTCGATCGCCACCGGCCAGGTCATCACGACCGGACTCATCAACGTCCGCCGCTTCGAGCAGCGCGGCGGCGAGGTGCGCGTCATGGCCGAGCTCCTCGGCCGCAAGGTCTACTTCCGCGACGGCAGCGGCTATGCGGTCATCGAGGACGTCGCCGTGGAGCGCAACCGTCTCGGCGAGTGGGACGTCGGCCAGCTGTTCCTGCGCAAGCCGAAGACGACGGCATCCCCGTTCGCCAAGGGCCCGACCACGTTCGCCCAGTGGAGCGACGTACGCGAACAGCAGAACCCCGGCGAGGCGCAGTCGGCCGAGCAGCTCATCGCGACGTACTCCGAGCTGAAGCCCGCCGACCTCGCCAACACCCTCCTGGACCTTCCCGCCGACCGCCTGCTGGAGGTCGTCGACGAGCTCAGCGACGACCGCCTCGCCGATGCCCTCGAGGAGATGCCCGAGGACGAGCAGGTGCACATCCTGGAATCCCTCGACGACGAGCGCGCCGCCGACATCCTCGACGCCATGGAGCCCGACGATGCCGCCGACGTGCTCGGCCAGCTCTCCGACGAGCAGCGCGAGGGTCTGCTCGATCTCATGGAGCCCGAAGAGGCCGAGGACATCCGCGCGCTGCTGAAGTACAACCCGGACACCGCCGGCGGTCTCATGACCTCGGAGCCGATCGTGCTGTCCGCGGATGCCACCGTGGCCGAGGCGCTGGCGCTCATCCGCCGGCACGAGCTGCACCCGGCCCTCGCGGCCGCGGTGTTCGTCACGCTCCCGCCCTACGAGACTCCGACCGGGCGCCTCCTCGGCACCGTGCACTTCCAGCGGATGCTGCGCTATCCCCCGCACGAGCGGCTCGGGGCCATCATCGACGACACCCTCGATCCGGTGCCGGCGACAGCATCGGCCGCCGAGGTGGCGCGCATGCTCGCGAGCTACAACCTCGTCTCGCTGCCGGTGATCGATCAGGCCCATCGCCTCGTCGGCGCGGTCTCGGTGGACGACGTGCTCGACTATCTGCTGCCCGAGGACTGGCGCTCCCACGACGCCGGACCGGCACCCGTTCCCACCGATACCGCGAGCATCCCGAGGAGGCGCTGATGGCCCGCACCGCACGGCAGACATCGCTCGACGCGCCGCGCGGCTTCTCCGGCCGCCGCGGGCGCTCGTCGCAGTCCAGCGACCGGTTCGGCCGGTTCTCCGAAGCCTTCGCCCGGGCGATGGGCACCTCCGGATTCCTCATCGGGATGAGCATCTTCGTCGTCATCTGGCTGGTGTGGAACACGGCGCTGCCGCCGGTGTGGCAGTTCGACCCCGCCAAGGGCAACTACACGCTGCTGACGCTGATCCTGTCGCTGCAGGCCTCGTATGCGGCGCCCCTCATCCTGTTGGCGCAGAACCGGCAGGACGACCGCGACCGCGTGCAGATCGAGCAGGATCGCCAGCGTGCGGAGCGCAACCTCGCCGACACCGAGTACCTGGCGCGCGAGATCGTCGCGCTGCGCATGGCCCTCGGCGACATGACGGGAGAGACGGTCACCCGCGACATGCTGCGCACCGAGCTGAGGGCCCTGCTCGAGCAGCTCGACGCCCGCGACCAGGAACGCGCCGCATCGTGACGACCGAGAGCCTGCGCGATCGCGTGCGCGCCTCCGTCGGCGCGGTCACCGACCCCGAGCTGCGGCGTCCGCTGTCGGAGCTCGGCATGGTGCGGCGCGTCGAGGTCGACGAGGCCATCGCCCACGTCGAGATCGCGCTCACGATCGTCGGCTGCCCGGCGTCGGATCGCATCGAACGGGACGTGCGGGATGCCGCATCCTCCGTCACCGGCATCGAGTCGGTCGATCTGGAGCTGTCCGTGATGACGCCGGCCGAGCGCGCCGACCTCATCGGGCGCCTGCGCGGGGCTCGGCGCATGCCGTTCACGCCCGATTCGCTGACGCGCGTGATCGCGGTGACCAGCGGCAAGGGCGGAGTCGGCAAGTCCTCGCTCACCGCGAATCTCGCGGTCGCGCTCGCCCGCCGCGGCCTGCGTGTCGGTCTCGTCGACGCCGACGTGCACGGATTCTCGATCCCGGGCATCCTGGGCCTGGTCGACGCAGACGGCCATGCCACAAGGCCCACGCGGATCGACGATCTCATCGTGCCGCCCATCGCGCACGACGTGAAGGCCATCTCGATCGGTATGTTCTTGCGCGAGGGCGAGGAGCGCTCGGCCGTCGCCTGGCGGGGGCCGATGCTGCACCGCACCGTCCAGCAGTTCCTCACCGACGTCTTCTTCGGCGACCTCGACATCCTGCTGCTGGACATGCCGCCCGGCACCGGGGACATCGCGATCTCGGTCGGGCAGCTGCTCCCCCATTCCGAGGTGCTCGTGGTCACCACCCCGCAGCCGGCCGCGGCGGACGTCGCGGTGCGCAGCGGGCTCGTCGCGCGTCAGACCGGGCAGCGGGTCATCGGGGTCGTCGAGAACATGGCCCCGCTCACGCTGCCCGACGGCACGGAGCTGGAGCTCTTCGGCCGGGGCGGCGGCGCCGTCGTCGCCGATCAGCTGTCCGCCGGGGGGGACCCGGTGCCGCTGCTGGCATCCGTGCCGCTCAGCCCGGCGCTGCGAACCGCCGGAGACGCCGGCACCCCGGTCGTGGTCTCTGATCCGCAGGATGCCGCCGCGCACGCCATCACGGATCTCGCCGCCGCGATCGCCGGTCAGGGCCGCGGACTCGCCGGCCGGCGCCTGGACGTCTCCGTGCGGTGACCCGCCGCGATCAGGTGGCCTCGAGGTCGAACGGCGGGACCTTGCCGGGCACGAACGCGGTGCGCGCCGCGGAGTCCGTCTCCGCGCCTTCGGGCTCGTCGATCGCCGGCGTCGGCGCGAACGCCGAGCTCGCGGCGATGGGCGCATCGTCCAGGAGCGCTTCCCGGATGATCCGCCGCGGATCGTACTGACGCGGGTCGAGCTTGCGCCAGTCGACGTCGTCGAACTCGTCGCCCATCTCCTCGCGCATGCGGTCCTTCGCGCCGTTCACGAACTCCCGGGCGCGCACGGTGAACTGCGCGAGCATCGCCGCGTACTTCGGCAGGCGCTCGGGACCGAGGAGCATCGCGGCGATCAGACCGATCACCAGCAGCTTCTCAATCGTCAGGCCCAGGATCATGAGTATCAGGTTACCTGCCGTGGCAGGCCCGGAACCTTCGCGATCCCCGCGTAGAGTGTCCGAGGAGGTCATGCGAATGGGTGAGTACGACGCGAGCGCGCGCTTCGTGATGGAGGCCACGGTCGAACCCGAGCACATCGCCCGGGCCCGCGCACACGCGCTCGAACTGGGCGCATCTCCGGTGAGCGCTCCCATCGGCGCCCAGATCGCCGTGCTCGCCGCCGCGGCCAACGCGCTGAACATCGTCGAGATCGGCACCGGTGCGGGTGTGTCCGGCCTGTGGCTGCTGCACGGTGCGCCGCGAGCCGTGCTGACGACGATCGACAGCGAGCCGGAGCACCTCGCCGCCGCACGGCAGGCCTTCGCCCAGGCGCGCGTGCCCGCGGCGCGCACCCGGTTCATCACCGGGCGGGCCGCGACCGTGCTCCCGCGCATGAACGAGGCGTCCTACGACGTCGTGCTCATCGACGCCGATGCGGAAGGCGTCATCGACTACGTCGAGCACGGTCTACGACTCGTGCGGCCGGGCGGCCTCGTGCTGGTTCCACGAGTGACCCGCGGCGGCGCTGTCGCGGATCCGGTCAGGCGGGACGCCGTCACCACCGCGTACCGCACGCTCATCCACGAGACCCAGTCGTCACCGGCCGTGATCGCCGCCATCTCCACGTCCGGCGAGGGACTGCTGCAGCTGACCACCGTCGCCGAGCCGCAGTAGCGCGCGCCGCCGGGCGCACAGACGAAGAACGGCCGGTCCCAGGACCGGCCGTTCTTCGTTCTCCGCTTGTGCGGTCAGGCGTTCACCACGCCACCGAGCACGTCGTAGAGCTCTTTCGCCTCGTCGTCGTTGACCG
This sequence comes from Microbacterium sp., assembly GCA_035564095.1. Lineage (GTDB taxonomy): Bacteria > Actinomycetota > Actinomycetes > Actinomycetales > Microbacteriaceae > Microbacterium. The sequence continues at coordinate 6,967 of DATMTQ010000094.1, forward strand.
ACACGACCAGTCGTCCGCCGCCCTCGAGGGGAACGCGCACGATGATCAGGCGTCCTTCCTTGACGGCCTCCATCGGTCCATCTCCGGTTCGCGGCTTCATAGCTGCCATCGGCGCTCCCTTTCGTCAGAGGTCTGAATCCTTAGTTTATCCTGAGTGCCCGGCGGCCCAGAAATCGGCGCCGCGTCACGGGATGCGCCAGATTCCGTCGCCGAGCCCGTACATGTTATAGATCCAGAGCCACTGCCCGACCAGGGCGACGACCAGCACGCCGACGCGCCAGACGCGGGAACGCGGCGCTGCGACGGCACCCCAGATCGGTGCGGTGGGAAACAGAAGCCGGAAGATGCTGGACTGCGGGAAGAAGACGGCCACGATGTACAGCAGGTAGCTGGCCGTCCACAGCCTGAGTTCGACGCCGAGGCGACGCACATGTGGTTCGAACAGCAGCAGGAGGGCCGCACCCACCACGAGGACGGCCAGCGTGACATAGCCCGCCGCCACCGGAACTCCGTGGGTCGTGCACCAGAACGCGACCCCCTGCAGGAACCCCTGGAACGGTGCGAAGGCATCGGGGATGTTCGGGGCCCAATGGTGCCGCCACGCGAGTTCGGTCTCGAGGTAGGCGTTGCGATCACCGGTCACGAGCCCGGCGATGACCTGCCACGCGAAGCCGACGACGGTCGCCCACACCGCGAGGATGGCGATGTGCACGACCTCGCCCGCCCGCAGCCGTTCTTCGCGGCGACGGATGAGCCGCCAGATGCCGTAGAGGCCGAGGAACAGTGCCACAGGCAGAGCGCCCGGGCGCGTGAATCCGAAGAGCGGGATGAGCAGATACAGCCAGCCGTAGCTCCGCCGCATCACGCACCACAGGATGAGTACCAGCCACAGCTCGCCGAGCGACTCCGCGTAGCCGATCTGGAACAGCGCGCCGAGCGGGCCGGAGACGAAGAAGACGACCGCCCACATCGATGCCGAGGCGTCCAGCCTCATCCGCCACATCCGATAGAGCACCAACGCGCACAGATAGCCCGCCACCACGGAGATGGTGATGCCGCCGACCGGCCACGAGTGGAACGGCATCCCGAGATATCGCGCGAGATACGGGTAGACGGGCATGAACGCCCACGAGTTGGCCGCGATGTGCCCGTCGGGTGTCAGGGGAAGGATCGTCGGGTAGCCGTGCGATGCCGTGTACCGGTACCACGAGGCGTCCCATGTGGTCAGGTAGTGCCACAGCGAAGGATGTGCTCCGGTCCGCGACTTCGGGCCCGACAAGGCCGAGGCTTCGAGGAACAGACAGGTCGTGATCGCGCGAGCGGCGATGTACCACAGGGCGATCGTCAGCCAGACGGGAAGTCCGCGCCGTCGTTTCGTCGTGGTCCCATCCGGCGCGCCCACCAGGTCACCTGCCACGGAGAGATCTTCGTCGCTTGCTGAGGAGTGGCTGTCCGGCACCCCGCGATTCTACGAATCGCGACTGTGAGATCCCGGCGGATCGGACGGTCAGGGGATGCGCCAGTACGTGTCGCCCAAGCCGTACATGTTGTAGATCCACCACCACTGTCCGAGCAGCCCGAGGGCCAGCACCCCGATCCGCCACGGCCGCGAGCGCGGCACCGCCACGGCGCCCCAGAGCGGCGACAGCGGGAACAGCAGGCGGAAGATGCTGGACTGCGGGAAGAACACCGCGAGCAGGTAGAGGAGGTAGCTCGCCGTCCACAGTCGCAGCTCGACGCCGAGCCTGCGCACGTGCGGCTCGAACAGCAACAGCGCGGCGACGCCGACGACGGCGATCGCCAGCGCGGCGTAGCCGGCGGCCGCCGGCAGGCCCCACATCGAGAACCAGAACGCCACCCCCTGCAGGAACCCGTCGAACGGCGCGAACACGGTCGACGCGTCCGGGAGCCAGTTGCGCCGCCACGCGAGCTCCGTCACCAGGTACGCGTTGCGATCGCCGGTGACCACGGCCGCGATCACCTGCCAGGACAAGCCGATCACCGTCGCCCAGGCGGCGAGCACGATGATGTGCACCACCTCGGCGGTGCGGAGCTGCTCGCTGCGGCGCCGGACCAGCCGCCAGATGCCGAACAGGCCGAGGAACAGCGCCACCGCCAGCACGCCCGGCCGGGTGAAGCCGAAGAGCGGAATGAGCAGGTACAGCCAGCCGTACCGCCGCAGCATCACGCACCACAGGATCAGCAGCAGCCACAGCAGTCCGAGCGCCTCGGCGTAGCCGAGTTCGAACAGCGCGGACAGCGGCCCGGCGACGAAGAACACCACCGCCCACATCGCGGCGGGCTCGCCCAGCCGCATCCGCAGCATGCGGTGCAGCACAAGTGCGGCGAGGTAGCCGGAGGCGAGCGAGACCAGCACGGCGCCGACGCCCCAGAACCCGGCGGGCATTCCGACGAGCTGCGCCAGGTAGGGGTAGACCGGCATGAACGCCCACTGGTTCTCGGCGACCTGTCCGCCGTCGGTCAGCGGCAGCGTCGCCGGGTAGCCGTTGACGGCGGTGTACCAGTACCACTGCGCATCCCATCCGAGCATCAGGTCGCCGATCCCGGGCGCGGCGCCGAACCGCGACGACGGGCCGGACAGCGCCGAGGCGCCCGCGAGCATCGCCGTGGTCTCGACGCGGGCGGCGAGATACAGGATGCCGATCCGCAGCCAGGCCGGCAGTGCGCGCCAAGGCTCCCTGCGGGATCCGGCGGTCGGTGTGGTCAGGACGCCGTCAGCCACGTGCGCAGGCCCTGCTCCACGCCCTCGATCTGTGCCACCGGCACCCGCTCCTCGTCGTGGTGGGCGAGATGCGGATCGCCCGGGCCGTAGTTGACGGCCGGTACCCCGAGCGCCGAGAAGCGGGCGACGTCGGTCCACCCGTACTTCGGCTTGGGCGTCGCGCCGACGGCCGCGACGAACTCCTGGGCGAGCGGCGCGTCCAGTCCGGGACGGGCGCCCTCCGAGCTGTCCACCACCTCGACCTCGAAGCCTTCGAAGACGTTGCGCACGTGATCCTCCGCCTCGGCCACCGAACGGCTCGGCGCGAACCGGTAGTTGACCTCGATCTCGCAGAGGTCCGGGATGACGTTCCCGGCGACGCCGCCGCCGATGCGCACGGCGTTCAGGCCCTCGCGGTAGACGAGGCCCTCGACCGCCACGTCGCGCGGCCGGTACTCGGAGAGCCGCATGAGCGCGGGCGCCGCCCGGTGGATGGCGTTCTCGCCGATCCACGCACGGGCGCTGTGCGCGCGCACGCCGTGGGTGCGCACGATCGCGCGCAGGTTGCCGTTGCAACCGCCTTCGACCTCGCCGTTGGAGGGCTCGCCGAGGATCGCGAAGTCGCCCGCGAACAGGTCGGGCCGGGACTGCGACAGCCGGTTCAGGCCGTTCAGCTCCGCGGCCACCTCCTCGTGGTCGTACCACATCCACGTGACGTCGATCCGGGGGTCGGCGAGCTCGGCGGCGAGCTTCAGCTGGACGGCGACGCCGGCCTTCATGTCGACGGTTCCGCGGCCCCAGATGTAGGGCGCCCCGTCGAGCTCGATGTCGCGGGTGGGCACGTTGGCGTTGATCGGGACCGTGTCGATGTGCCCGGCGATCACGACGCGCTGCGCACGACCCCGGTCGGTGCGCGCCACGATCGTGTCGCCGTCGCGGTAGACCTCCAGGTGGGCGAGGCCGCCGATCGCCGCGTGGATGGCGTCGGCGAGGGACTTCTCGTCACCGGACACGCTCGGCATGTCGCAGATGGCACGCGTGAGATCGGCAGAGGACGCGGACAGATCGAGCTCCGGCATCCTCCGAGTCTAGGCCGTCACACGGACGGGCCCCTCGGCGTCTGCCGAGTAGCCTGGAACGCATGAGTGAGCGCCGCGCATGGGGAATCGGACTGTCGACGATCAGAGGCGACGGGACGGTTCTCGACGCCTGGTACCCGCAGCCCGCGCTCGGCGCGGCGCCCGCGACGGCCGACACCTCTGCGCTGGACGACGCGGCCGGCCCGGACGAGCGGCGCGGGGTGCGCACCGTGGTGGTCGTGGTGGAGATCGACCTGGATGCCGCACCGGCGTCCACCGTCGACGCCTACCTGCGACTGCACGTCCTGTCGCACTGCCTGGTGCAGCCGAACGAGGTCAACCTGGACGGGGTGTTCGCGCACCTGCCCAACGTCGCGTGGACGAACGCGGGCCCCGTGCACCCGGACGATCTGAACCGGCTGCGGCCGCGCCTGCGCGCCGCCGGCATCCAGGTGCAGGGCCTGGACAAGTTCCCGCGCCTGACCGACTACGTCGCACCCGCCGGGGTGCGGATCGCGGATGCCTCCCGTGTCCGCCTCGGCGCCCACCTCTCCCCCGGCACCACGGTCATGCACGAGGGCTTCGTCAACTACAACGCCGGCACGCTCGGCTCGTCCATGGTCGAGGGACGCATCTCGCAGGGCGTCGTCGTCGGCGAGGGAAGCGACATCGGCGGCGGCGCATCCATCATGGGAACGCTCTCCGGCGGCGGCACGCACCGCGTCTCCGTCGGGGCGCGCACGCTCCTCGGCGCGAACGCGGGCATCGGGATCTCCCTCGGCGACGACTGCATCGTCGAGGCCGGGCTCTACGTCACGGCCGGTACGAAGATCGTGCTCGCCGACCAGCCGGTGCGCGCCGACGGAACCCGTCCCACCGCCAAGGGTGCCGAGCTGTCCGGTCGCAGCGGCATCCTGTTCCGACGCAATTCCCTGACGGGCGCCGTCGAGGCCGTCGAGCGCGCCGGCGTCGGCGTCACGCTCAACGAGGCGCTGCACGCCTGAGGTGCGATCAGAGCCGGATGGCGTTGATCGCCAGGTTCAGCACGCGGTCTCGCTGCGCGGCGTCCTCGTAGGCCACCGCAGCGACACCTGAGACGAGCTTGACGACGTCTCCGATGGTGACGTCGGACGCGACCTCTCCCGCCGCTTGCGCACGTACGAGCAACGGCTCCCCCGCGGACAGCATGATCGCGCGGCACTCGCCCAGCACGGTCGATTCGCGGTTGAGCCCGTCCAGCAGGGCGTGCTTGGTTCCGACGTAGGCGACGAACCGGTCCAGCCACGCCCGCAGCGCAGCCCAGGGCTCGAGCTCCGCGACCTCGTCTGCCGCGTCCGCGAGCGCATCCACCTCGCCGAGATAGAGCGTCTCGATCAGGTCGTCGCGCGTCGGGAAGTTCCGGTACAGGGTGCCGATGCCCACCCCGGCACGACGCGCGATGTCATCCAGAGAGGCCGCGGAACCCTGCTCCGCGAACGCGGCGCGTCCCGCCGCCACGAGCGCATCGAAGTTCCGTGCGGCGTCGGCGCGCTTCGGTCGGCGCGTCTCGAGTGCGGCCACCCGCTCGGAAACCGGCATCGGCACCACCCTTCGCGAAGTCGGTGAAATCAGGCCTTGCGAAACGGAGACACCCTCCGCTAATCTCTAAACGGAGGCACTCTCCGTTCGGAGGGCTCCTCCTACTTTACCCCGCATTCACCGGATCCGCACTCTTTCGGAAGGCCCGTCGATGCCCACCGCACCTCTCACCTCATCCCGGGCGGCGTTCACCGCGATCGCGATCAGCGTCGCTTCGCTCGCGCTGCTCCAGAATCTCGTCATCCCCGTCATCCCGCTCATCGCCTCCGCCTACGGCGTGACGGCGGATGCGGCTTCCTGGACCATCACCGCGTGGCTCATCGCCGCCGCAGTCGCGACTCCCCTGCTGGGGCGCATCGGCGACCTGCGCGGGCGCCGGGACACGTTCCTCGGCGTCCTCGCCGTCGTCGCGCTCGGTGACATCGTGGCCTCCTTCGCCCCGAATCTGGCGGTGCTCGTCGCCGCTCGAGTGCTCCAGGGGATCGGCGGCGCGCTGTTCCCGCTGGCGTTCGGCCTGCTGCGCGACGTCATGCCGGCAGAGCGGCTCACCGGTGCCATCGGGGCCACGAGCGCGATCATCGGCATCGGCGGAGCCGCCGGCAGTGTCCTCGCCGGGCCGCTGGCCGAATTGCTCGGATGGCACGGCATCTTCGCGGTGCCGTTCGTCGCTGCGGTCGCCAGCATCCTGCTGACCGTCGTGCTCGTCCCGCCCAGCGGCGCCCGCGCCGCGGGTCGCGTGAATCTGCTGTCCGCGACGCTCCTTTCCGCGTGGCTGGTCGCGCTGCTCGTGCCGCTCAGCTCGGGCTCCCGGTGGGGATGGGGAGCGCCCCTCACCGTCGCGCTCTTCGGGGCGGCGTTCGTCCTCATCGCAGCATGGATCACGGCCGAGCTCCGCTCCGCCGAGCCGCTCGTCGATCTGCGGCTCATGGCCCGGCGCGCGATCTGGCCCGTCAACGCCGCCGCTGTGCTGATCGGCGCCGCCGCATTCGGCTTCTGGGGATACCTTCCGCAGTTCCTCGAGACGCCCACGGCGTCCGGCTGGGGTCTCGGTCTCGACGTGCAGGCCGCCGGGCTCACGCTTCTGCCGCTGCTGGTCGGCATGTCCAGCGTGGGATTCGCCACCGGAGCGATCGCGCGGCTCATTCCGCTCCGGGTGATGATGGCTCTCGGAGCGGCCCTCATGGCGGCCGGCGTCGCCTTCGCCGTCCTCGAACACCGGGCGGTCTGGGAGCTCGCAGCCGCCGGCGGCGTCTTCGGCCTCGGTATCGGGCTGGCGTACGCCTCGGCCGCCAGCATCATCGTGGAGAGCGTTCCGGCCGACCGCACCGGTATCGCGACCGGCGTCAACGCCAACCTGCGCACGATCGGATCAGCCGTCGGCTCCGCGTTCGCGACCGCCGTGGTCTTCGGATCCGTGACCCGGGGCGCCTCGCCGGCACTGGGCGGCTACACCGTCGCCTGGCTGTCGCTGGCCGCGGCGGCCGTGGTCGCCGCCGTCATCGTGCTCGCGGTCCGTCCGACTCGGCGCGCCTCCGCCGAGATCGTCGCCCTGTCCGCATCCACGGACGAGGCGCTCGTCGACGCCGCCTGACCGGCGCGTGCGCTCGGCGGCCGGAGGGTCTCCCTTCCGGCCGCCGTCGACCCGTGAGACGGAGGATCAGTCGCGCACCCGGACCGACAGGCAGGTGACGCAGCCTTCGAGCTTCTCGAACTCCGAGATCGGGGTCGTGATGACCTCGAGCCCGCGATCGCGATACAGGGCGGCGCTCTGCGGGGCATCCGACGACATGAGCACCGTGTGGTCGTCGAGCACCACCACCGCGGTGCCGTGCTCCTCCGGCACTGCGAGGAACTCCGGGTAGACGGCCGGGTCGTCCACGAGAGGCTCGTAGCCGATCACGGTGCCGTCCGGCAGTGCCGTGACGCCGGACTTCAGATGCAGCACCTTGGTCACGGGCACGCCGACGACATCCCACCCGCGCGGGGCGAGGTGGGCGCGCAGCTGCTCGATGCCGGCGGAATTCGTGCGCAGCGTCTCTCCCACGTACACGGTGCGGCCCACCTTGAGCACGTCTCCGCCGTCCAGCGTGCCGGGCGCCTCGACGCGCAGGGCGGGGATGCCCACGGCCTCGAGGGTCGCGGCAGCGCTCACGATCTCCCCGCGTCGCGACTCGGCGCCGGGGCGGGTGATCACGGCGACGTCGCCGAACATGACGACGGCGTCCTCGACGAAGACCCCGTCCGCGTGGTCGTCGGCCGGGTCGATCTCGATGACGTCCCACCCGCGGGTGCGGTACACGTCCACGTAGCGACGCCACTGCTCGAGGGCCAGATCCGCATCCACCGGGACGCGCTCGATATGGGTCAGCTCGCCTTCGGCGAGGCGCGGCGACGGACGACGGACGAGAAGACGTGACATGACACCATCCTCCCAGACCCTCCGCACCCGGCCGTGCGCGGCGTCAGGGCCGCTTCATGCGGAAGCGCGCCTGCTCGGTGATCTCCCAGTAGTCGACAGGGCCTCCGCCGCGCACGATCGGGTGGGCGGCGACCGTGTCGTACGCGCCGTCCACCAGCACGTCGTCCGCGATGTGCACCATGACGACCTCGCCCAGGGTCAGCCATCCGGCCGTCGGCCGCCCGCTCAGGTCCGTGAGGTTGATCAGCTGGGTGAGCCGGCACTCGAACGCGACAGGGCTCTCGGTCACGCGCGGCGGCGCGACGAGCACCGACGGCGCGGCATCCACGACCGCCAGGTCGAATTCGTCGACGTCCGCGGGCACCTCCGCCGAACTCGCGTTCATGCGCTCGGCGAGGGGGCGGGTCGCCAGGTTCCACACGAACTCGCCCGTCGCCTGCACGTTGGCGACGCTGTCCTTCCAGCTGGTGCTGGTGAACCCGACGATCGGCGGGCGGTAGCAGTAGAGGTTGAAGAAGCTGTACGGGGCCAGGTTGCGCACGCCGTCGGCGGAGAGCGTGGAGATCCAGCCGATGGGCCGCGGCGCGACGATCGAGTTCAGCGGATCGTGCGCGAGTCCGTGCCCGGAGCGCGGCTCGTACGAGTGCACGTGCTCAGACGACGCCCGGGTAGTCCCGCCGCGGCGCGCCGACGTACAGCTGCTGCGGGCGACCGATCTTGGTCTGCGGGTCGCTGACCGCCTCGCGCCACTGCGCGAGCCAGCCGGGCAGGCGCCCGATCGCGAACAGCACAGTGAACATGCGCGTCGGGAACCCCATGGCCTTGTAGATCACGCCGGTGTAGAAGTCGACGTTCGGGTACAGCCGGCGCTCCACGAAATAGTCGTCGTGGAGCGCGATCTCCTCGAGTTCCTTGGCGAGGTCCAGGAGCGGGTCGCTGACGCCGAGCTCGGTGAGCACCTCGTCCGCGGATTCCTTGACCAGGCGCGCCCGCGGGTCGTAGTTCTTGTAGACGCGGTGCCCGAAGCCCATGAGCTTGACGCCGTCTTCCTTGCTCTTGACGCGCTCGACGAAGCGGTGCACCGACTCGCCGGACTCCCGGATCTGACGCAGCATGTCGAGCACGGCTTCGTTGGCGCCGCCGTGCAGCGGCCCGTAGAGCGCGTTGATGCCGGCCGAGATCGACGAGAACTGGTTGGCCCCGGTGGAGCCGACCAGGCGCACCGTCGAAGTCGACGCGTTCTGCTCGTGGTCCTCGTGCAGGATGAGCAGGCGCTCGAGGGCTCGCGACATCACCGGGTTGACCTGGTAGATCTCGCTCAGCACACCGAAGTTGAGCTTCAGGAAGTTGTCGACGAAGCTCAGCGAGTTGTCCGGGTACAGGAATGCCTGGCCCTTGCTCTTCTTGTGCGCGTACGCGGCGATGACGGGGAGCTTCGCGAGCATCCGCACCGTGTTCAGCTCGACATGCTCGGGATTGTGCGGGTCGGACTGGTGCTCGTAATAGGTGGAGAGGGCCGAGACGGCGGAGGACAGCACCGACATCGGGTGCGCCGTGTGCGGCAGTGCCGAGAAGAAGCGCTTCAGGTCCTCGTGCAGCAGCGTGTGCCGGCGGATGTTGTTGTCGAACTCCTCGAGCTGCGACGTCGTCGGAAGCTCCCCGTAGATCAGCAGCCAGGCCACCTCGAGGTACGTGCTGTTCTTCGCCAGCTGCTCGATCGGGTATCCGCGGTACCGCAGGATGCCGGCATCCCCGTCGATGAACGTGATGGCCGACTTCGTCGCCGCGGTGTTCACGAAGCCGTAGTCCAGGGCGGTGTGCCCGGTCTCGCGCGTCAGCGCCGACATGTCCACGCTCGGGGTGCCGTCGGTGGCCGACAGCACCGGCAGATCGACGATCTTGCCGTTCAGAGTCAGTGTCGCCTTGTTCGGCTCGTTCACTGCAGTGCTCACGGCGCCTCCTTGCGGATGGGGGTGGCTGACGAAGAGAGGTCGTCCCGGTGGACTCCCCGGAGCGTTGGCCGGCGGTCACCGTCCTCGCTTGCGTCCAGCCTAGCGGCCGCACAGACGCGCTCTTGACACGGCCCGGTCACAGCGAGCGCAGGCGCGCGGCACCCGCCGCGATGCGCTCGTCCGGGGCCGTGAGCGCGAAGCGCACGTGCTGCGGGAACGCGTCGCCGTAGAAATGCCCGGGTCCGGCGAGGATCCCGGCATCCGCGAGGCGGTCGAGGCTCTGCCACGCGTCGCGGCCCTCGGTCGCCCACAGGTAGAGGCCCGCTTCGCTCGCGTCGATCCGGAAACCGGCCGCCTCCACGGCCGGCCGGAGCGTCTCTCGGCGGGCTCGGTAGCGCTCCTTCTGCGCCGCGACATCCGCGTCATCCTGCAGCGCGGTGACCATCGCGTGCTGCACCGGCGCGGGCAGCATGAGGCCGAGGTGCTTGCGCGCCCTCAGCAGGCGCGCGACCAGCGCGGCGTCGCCGGCGAGGAACGCCGCGCGGTAACCGGCGAGGTTCGACTGCTTGCTCAGCGAGTACACGGACAGGATGCCGGCGGCCGCGGAATCCGTCACGCGCGGGTCCAGCACGGACGGGATCAATTCGACGTCCCAGGGCGCGTCCCAGCCCAGTTCGGCATAGCATTCGTCGCCCGCGAGCACCGCCCCGAGCTCGCGCGCCCGTGCCGCGGCCGATACCAGGGATCCGGCATCCCACACCCGCCCGTCGGGGTTGCCGGGGCTGTTGATCCACACGAGACGCGTGCGGCCCGGCCAGTCGGCGGGATCGTCCGCGGCCACCGCGGTCGCCCCCACCAGGGCGGCGCCGACCGCGTAGGTGGGGTATGCGGCGCGCGGGTGCACGACGATGTCCCCCGGGCCGAGACCCAGCAGCAGCGGTAGCAGCGCGACGAGCTCCTTCGAGCCGACCGTGGGCAGCACCTGCGCCGTGGTCAGCCCCGGGACGCCGCGGCGGCGCGCGTACCACCGGACGATCGCCTCGCGCAGCGCGGGCGTGCCCATCGTCTGCGGATAGGCGTGCGCATCGGTCGCCGCGGCCAGCGCCTCCCGTACGCGCTCCGGGGTCGGATCGACCGGCGAGCCGACGGACAGGTCGACGATGCCGTCGGGGTGACGACGAGCGCGCTCGGCGTACGGGGCGACGGCGTCCCAGGGGTATTCGGCGAGGTCCGCGACCCCCACGTCAGTGGTCCTGCGGCGGCAGGGCCTCGATGATCGGGTGGTCCTTGTGGATCACGCCGACCTTGGCGGCGCCGCCCGGGGAGCCCAGGTCGTCGAAGAACTCGACGTTGGCCTTGTAGTAGTCCTGCCATTCGTCCGGCAGGTCGTCCTCGTAGTAGATCGCCTCGACCGGGCACACGGGCTCGCACGCACCGCAGTCCACGCACTCGTCCGGGTGGATGTAGAGCGAGCGTTCGCCCTCGTAGATGCAGTCCACCGGGCACTCGTCGATGCAAGCGCGATCTTTCACATCCACACAGGGCAGGGCGATCACATAAGTCACGCGTTCAGTCTAGTTCGCGGCGTCGGGACGGTGACGTTTCGTGTCGGGCCAGAAGACCGCGATGAGCACCAGCACCACGGCGCAGACGAACCAGGCGATGCCGAGGTCGACCGGTCCCACGGCATCCGATCTGCCGCTCGGCACGATCACCGAACCGCCGGGGCCCTCCTGCGACAACAGGGCGGTGGCCAGGAGCAGCCCGGCCCCGCAGGCGAGCACCGCCCAGCGGTCGTCGACGAGCAGGCGCACCGCCGCCAGCATGGCGCCGGCGCCGATCACCGCGAGGGCGAGACCCACCGGCCAGCCGCCGAAGCGGAACCCGTGCGAGACCGTCGCGGCTGCGCCGTACACCGCCCCGATCACGAGGGCCGTGAGCCAGGGCAGGATCCGGTTCAGCGTCACGCCGCCAGTCTAGGCGTCCCGCCTATGCCGCCCAGCCGAGCATCCGCAGCAGCGCCGCGACCACGGCGGCCGCGACCACCACCACCAGGAACGGCGCGCGGAGCAGCAGCAGCCCGGCGGCCACGAACACCGCCGGGACCCGGGCGTCAACGGTCACCGCCTGCCCCGCGCCGAGCGACTGCACGGCCACGAGCGCCGCGAGCAGCGCCACCGTCAGCAGATCGGTGATGCGCGCGGTGCGCGGCGCTTCGATGAGGCGCGCGGGGACGAGGTATCCGATCGCCTTGAGCGCAACGCAGACGACGGATGCCAGCAGCACGGCGTTCCACAGGGTCACGGCAGTCCTTCCGGTCCCTGCCACCCCTCCGGTCCCTGAGCCTGTCGAAGGGCGGCGCCGTCCCGCGCTCCCAGCCAGTTGAACCAGCCCACGATGATCGCCACCACGGCGGCGACGAGGACGGGAAGCCCGGGCATGAGCGCGGGGGTCAGCGCGGCGGCGACGACCGCCGCGGCGACGCCGACCGCGATCGCCTGGCGCCGGCGCAGG
>DATMTQ010000095.1:0-9148 GCA_035564095.1 Microbacterium sp.
CCGTCGAGGAGGACGCATGACCAGCTGGCCGCCCACACCGGTGCTGGTGACGCAGATCGTCCCGCATGCACTCTGGGCGCTCGCCCTGCTCCTGCTCCTGGCATCCCTCGGCTGCATCGTCGCGACCATGCGCACGCCGCGCCGGCCACTGGTGTACTGCGCTGCGGGGCTGCTGGCCGCGGCGTTCATCGTCCTCCTCCTTCCGGGCCAGCATGCGCCGCTCGCGTTCCGGCTGCTCATCGGGATCGTCGCGCTCGCCCTGGCCGTGCTCGGCGGCGGACCGGCGGCTCAGCTCGTCCTGGCACTGGCGACGCGGAGCACCACCGAGTTGAGCCCGCACGGCGGCATCCTGGTGCACGAGATGACGGCGCAGGGCGTGACGACACGGGAGGTCCTGCGCGGAGGCATGACGATCGGCCTGCTGGAGCGGTTCGCCGCCGCCGGCACGATCATGGCGGGCTTCCCCGAAGGCCTCGCGGTGCTCATCGCCATCAAGGGTGTCGGACGCTTCACCGAGCTGGAGGAGGCCGAGGCCCGCGAGCGTTTCATCATCGGCAGCCTGACGAGCATCATCTGGGCGTGCGCGTGCGCCGGCCTCTTCCGGATGGCCGCGGGCTGAAGCAGAGCGCGACATTCGTCACGAATGTTGCCCTGCGCGCTGCTGAGCGCGACATTCGTCACGAATGTTGCCCTCACCGCTGTCCAGCGCGACATTCGTCACGAAACTCTGCTTGGACGTCACGCGTGGGCGCGGGGATGCCGCTTGTAGGGCGACACCGTCGGGTCCCCCGGCAGCCAGTAGCGCCACGGAAAGGCGACACCTCCGCCCGCGCCCGACACGCCCGTGCGTGCACCCGTCGTGTACTCCAGCTGCTCACTCGGCAGCAACAGCTCGAACGGAGGACGGAACAGGTCCGCTCCGTCGTCCGCCAGGCTCATCCCGGCCGCCACGACGAGCCGGGCGGGACCCCGCGCGAGGTCGCGGTGCGGGATGCTGCGGCCGCTCGCTCCGACCCGCCGCCGCTCGGCGAGCTCCTCCCCCTCGATCACTTCGGCCGCCCGCAGGAGCACCGCCGACGCCTCGCCCTCGGGCGAGCAGACGATGTTCGCGCAGACGTGCATCCCATACGTGAAGTAGGTGTAGACGTGCCCGGGCGGACCGTACATGACCGCGTTCCGCTTGGTCTTGCCGCGGAACGCGTGCGACCCCGGGTCGATGCCGTCGCCGACGTACGCCTCCACTTCCGTGATGCGCAGCGCCACCGTCCCCTCCAGCGTCTCATGGCGCAGCACGGCGCCGAGGAGCCGCGGGGCGACCTCCAGCGACGACGCCAGGAAAGCGTCGCGCCCGGGACGGTGCAGCGTCACGTCAGAAGATCCGCCCGCCCACCGCCAGGGTGACGATCAGCCCGACGATGACGACCGCCACGGCGACCACCACGATGGCCGGGATGATCCACGGACGCTTCCCTTCCGGTTCGAACCGCGCCATCAGACCAGATCCCTTCGGGAGGAGCGCAGGGCCAGCGCGGCCTTGCGCACGTTGTCGGTGAGTGCCGCGAGCTGCTCGGCCACGCGGACCGGGGCCGTGCCGCCGATCCCATCCCTGCTGGCCACCGAGCCCTCGACCGAGAGCACCGAGCGCACCTCCGGAGTCAGCAGCGGGGAGATCGCGGCCAGCTGCTCGTCGTCGACCTCGTGCAGCTCCAGGCCGTTCTCCTCCGCGAAGCGGACGAGACTGCCGCTCAGCTCGTGCGCGGTCCGGAACGGCACATGCCGCTTGACGAGCCACTCCGCCACATCCGTCGCGAGCGAGAAGCCCTGCGGCGCCAGCTCCGCCATCCGCTCGGTGTGGAATCGGAGCGTCGCGACCATCCCGGTGAACGCGGGGAGCACGGTCTCGAGCGTCCGCACCGAGTCGAAGACCGGCTCCTTGTCCTCCTGCAGGTCACGGTTGTAGGCCAGCGGCTGGGCCTTGAGGGTGGCGAGCAATCCGGTCACGTTGCCGATGAGACGACCGGCCTTGCCGCGGGCGAGTTCGGCGATGTCGGGGTTCTTCTTCTGCGGCATGATGCTGGAGCCGGTCGAGAAGCCGTCGTCGAGCGTGACGAAGCCGAACTCTCGCGTGTTCCAGATGATGACGTCCTCGGCGAACCGCGAGACGTCGATGCCGATCTGCGCGGCGATGTAGGCGAACTCGGCGACGACGTCGCGGGCGGCGGTGCCGTCGATGGAGTTCTCCGCCGGAGCCGACAGCCCGAGCTCGCGTGCGACGAGCGCCGGGTCGAGGCCCAGCGACGAGCCGGCGAGCGCTCCCCCGCCGTACGGCGAGACGGATGCCCGCACCGACCAGTCGCGCAGGCGCTCGAGGTCGCGCACCAGCGGCCAGGCGTGGGCCTGCAGGTGGTGCGCGAGCAGGATCGGCTGCGCGGACTGCAGGTGCGTGCGCCCGGGCATGATGGCATCCGGATACGCCTCGGCCTGCGACACGATCGCATCGATCACACGCAGCACGTCGCGGGCGATCGTGCGGGAGTGGTCGAGCAGGTACATGCGCACGAGCGTCGCGATCTGGTCGTTGCGGCTGCGGCCCGCGCGGAGCTTCCCTCCGACCTCGGGGCCGACCTCGGCGATGAGCGCCTGCTCGAGCGCGCCGTGCACGTCCTCGTCGCCCGGCTGCGCGACGAGCGTGCCGTCGGCGATCCGGGCGGCGAGCCGGTCGAGGCCGGCGTGCATCGCCTGCGCCTCGGCGGCATCCAGATATCCCGCGATCTCGAGCGCCTTCGCGTGCGCATGGGAGCCGGCGATGTCGTAGAGCGCCAGGGTCCAGTCGAAGTGGGTGGATCGGCTCAGCGCCTGCAGTTCGGGCGACGGGCCGGAGGCGAAGCGCGCGCCCCACAGCGAGCCCTCGTTGGTGCCGTGCGCGGCGCTCACTTCGACTCCTCCTGCTTCGACAGGAGCCACACCAGCAGGGCCTTCTGGGCGTGCAGGCGATTCTCGGCCTCGTCCCACACGACCGACTGGGGACCGTCGATGACGTCCACGTCGACCTCGTAGCCGCGGTCGGCGGGCAGGCAGTGCATGAAGATGGCATCCGACTTGGCCCGGGCCATGAGGTCGGAGGTCACCTTGTAGCTGCCGAGCGAGAGCAGCCGGTGCTGCTTCTCGTCCTCCTTGCCCATCGACACCCAGGTGTCGGTGACGATGACGTCGGCGCCCTCGGCCGCGCGCTCGGGGTCGCTGATCAGGGTCAGCGAGCCGCCCGTCTGCGCGGCGATGCGCTGGGCGTCGGCGACGACGTCCTCGCGCGGGGCGTAGGACTCCGGGGATGCCACGCGCACGTGCATGCCCGCGACGGCGCCGGCGAGCACGAACGAGTGCGCCATGTTGGACTTGCCGTCGCCGTAGAAGGTGACCGTGAGACCGGCGAGATCGCCCTTGTGCTCTCGGATCGTGAACAGGTCGGCCAGCAGCTGGCACGGGTGGAAGTCGTCGCTGAGCGCGTTGACCACCGGCACGGTGGTGCCGCGCGCCATCTCCTCGAGACCGGCCTGCGCGTAGGTGCGCCACACGATCGCCGCGCACATCCGCTCGAGCACCCGGGCGGTGTCGCTCGGGGTCTCCTTGCCGCCGAGCTGGCTGTTCGCGGTCGAGATGATCAGCGGCGAGCCGCCGAGGTCGGCGATGCCGACGGCGAACGAGACACGCGTGCGAGTGGACGACTTGTCGAAGATGACCGCCACGGTCTGCGGCCCCTCCAGAGGTTTGCGGCCCCACCGGTCGCTCTTCAGCTCGGCCGCCAGGTGCAGGATCTCGGCCTGCTCGGCGGGGGTCAGATCGTCGTCACGCAGCAGGTGGCGGGTCACTTCGACTCCTTCCAGTCGCTCGGTGCATCGCATGCGGAAACCTCCGGGGCGGTCGCCGCGACGGCGGCGAGACTTTCGGCGAACAGGGGCCGGAACTCGGCGATCTCGGCGTCGCCGATGTTCAGCGGCGGGGCGATGCGGATGGTGCTCTCGTTGGCCGCATTCACGATCAGGCCGCGCTGCTGGGCGGCGCCGACCACGTCGTTCGCGACGGGGGCGGTCAGCTGCACGCCGATCAGCAGGCCGCGGCCGCTCGTGCCGGCGACGAGGGGCGAGCCGATCGCGGCGACGGCATCCCGGATCTGCGCCCCGCGGCGGACGGCGTTGGCGGGCAGGTCGGATGCCTCGATCTCGCCGAGCACCGCGACCGCGGCGGCGGCAGCCAGCGGGTTGCCGCCGAAAGTCGACCCGTGCGTGCCCGGGTAGAACAGCTCGCTCGCCGCGCCGTACGTGATGAGGGCACCGACGGGGAACCCGCCGCCGATGCCCTTCGCGACGGTGATGGCGTCGGGCACGATGCCGGCGTGCTGGAACCCGAACCAGTCGCCGGTGCGGCCCGCGCCGGTCTGGATCTCGTCGACGATCAGCAGGGCACCGTGCCGGGCCGTGAGCTCGCGCGCCGCCCGCAGGTAGCCGTCCGGCAGGTCGATGACGCCCGCTTCGCCCTTGATGGGCTCGACGAAGACGGCCGCGACGTCGTCGCTGATCGCCGCCTCGAGCGCCTCCACGGTCGAGTCGAGGTGCTCCACGCCCGCGGGCATGGGCTCGAACGGCGCGCGCATCGCCGGCTTGCCGGTGAGGGCGAGCGTGCCCATCGTGCGGCCGTGGAAGGCGCCCGTCAGGGCCAGGATGCGGGGGCGCTCGGCGCCGCCGTGCAGGCGCGCGAGCTTGAACGCGGCCTCGTTGGCCTCCGCGCCCGAGTTGGCGAAGTACACCCGGCCGGTCTCACCGGTGCCCGCCAGTCGCTTGAGCATGGCGGCGAGCTGGAGCTGCGCGGGCGTGGCGAAGTAGTTCGACACGTGCGCCAGCGTCGCGGCCTGCCGCGAAACGGCCTCGACGAACACGGGATGCGCGTGGCCGAGGGAGTTCACCGCGATGCCGGCGAGGAAGTCCAGGTACCGGCGGCCGTCGGCATCCCACAGGTGCGCGCCGTCGCCGCGCACGAACAGCTCCATGCGCGGACCGACGTTCTTGATCAGATCGCGGGCGACGTCGTCCCGCCAGTTCGGGCTGCTCATGCCACGACCTCCGTCCCGATGCCGCGTTCCGTGAAGATCTCGACGAGCACGGAGTGCGGCACCCGCCCGTCGATGATCGCGGCCGTCTCGACGCCGCCCTCGACGGCATCCAGGCACGCCCGCATCTTCGGGATCATGCCGGACTCGAGCGTCGGCAGCAGCTCGCGCAGCTCGGCCGCGCTCAGATGCGACACGAGCGAGGATCGGTCGGGCCAGTCCGCGTAGAGCCCGGGGACGTCGGTGAGGATGACGAGCTTCTCGGCCCGGAGGGCGACCGCGAGGGCGGAGGCCGCGGCATCCGCGTTGACGTTCAGGGAGTGGCCGGGGTTGTCGAGATCCGGCGCGATCGAGGAGACCACGGGGATGCGACCGGCATCGAGCTGGTCGAGCACGTGCTGCGGGTCGACGTTCACGATGTCGCCGACGCGGCCGAGGTCGTGCTCGACGCCGTCGACGACGACGCCGCGCTGACGTCCGCCGAACAGGCCGGCGTCTTCGCCGCTGAGCCCCATCGCGAGCGGGCCGTGCGCGTTGATCTTGGCGACCAGCTGAGGGTTGATCTGGCCGGTGAGCACCATCCGCACCACCGTGATGGCCTCGGTGCTGGTGACCCGGTATCCGCCCTTGAACTCGCTGGGGATCGCGAGCCGGTCGAGCATGTCGGAGATCTGCGGACCGCCGCCGTGCACGACGACGGGTTTCACGCCGACGTAGCGGAGGTACGCGATGTCCTCGGCGAACGCCTCCTGCAGCTCGTCGGAGACCATGGCGTTGCCGCCGTACTTGATGACGATGATCTGATCGCGGAAGCGCTTGAGCCAGGGCAGCGACTCGATGAGCATCGCGGCCTTCTTGGAGGCCTCCGCGGGGTCGGTGTCTTGCAGGGGTGCGTGGATCATGACGAGTAGGCGCTGTTCTCGTGGACGTAATCGTGGGTGAGGTCGTTGGTGAGGATCGTCGCGGTGGCCTCCCCGACCTTGAGGTCGATGAGCACGTGAGTGGCGCGCGGTGTGAGGTCGACGTCCTCGCGCGGGCGGTCGGGGCCGCCGGCCGTGCACACGCGCACGCCGTTCATCCAGACGTCCGTGTCGTACGGGTCGAATTCGGCGCTCGTGGTGCCGATCGCGGCGAGCACCCGGCCCCAGTTGGGGTCGTTGCCGAACACCGCCGCCTTGAAGAGGTTGTTGCGGGCCACCGAGCGGCCCACCTCGACGGCGTCGGCTTCGGATGCCGCGTGCGCGACCTCGATCGTGACGTCGTGGCCGGCGCCCTCGGCGTCCTGCTGCAGCTGTGCGGCGAGGTCCTGGCACAGGTCGGCGAGCGCCGCCGCGAACGCGTCGAGGTCGGGGCGGATGCCGGATGCCGCGTTGGCGAGCAGGGTCACCTGGTCGTTGGTGGACATGCACCCGTCGGAGTCGAGCCGGTCGAACGTGCGACCGGTGGCGGCGCGCAGAGCGGTGTCCGCCTCGTCCGCGTCGAGGTCGGCGTCGGTGGTGATGACGACGAGCATGGTCGCAAGTCCCGGCGCCAGCATGCCGGCGCCCTTCGCGATGCCGCCGATGGTCCACCCGTCGGCGGCGCGCACGGCGGTCTTGGGCCGCGTGTCGGTGGTCATGATCGCGGCGGCCGCGGCATCCCCGCCGTCTTCGCTCAGCTGTGCGACGGCATCCGCGGTGCCGGCGAGCACCTTGCCGCGGAACACCTCGTCGCCGGATCCGATGAGGCCGGTGGAGCAGACGAGGATGTCGCCGGCGCTGACGCCGAGCAGCTCCGCGGCCTTCTCGGCGGTCTGGTGCGCGGTCTGGAAGCCGAACGTCCCGGTGAAGCAGTTCGCTCCCCCGGAGTTGAGCACGACCGCCTCGACGATGCCGTCCTGGATGACCCGCTTCGACCAGATGATCGGGTTGGCCTTGGCACGGTTGCTCGTGAACACCGCGGCTCCGACCTTGCGCGGTCCGCGGTTGACGACGACGGCGACATCGGGCTTGCCGGTGGACTTCAGGCCTGCGGCGACGCCGGCGGCGGCGAATCCCTGGGGGGCGGTGACGCTCACGGGGCGACTCCGTTCACGGTGAGTGCGCGGTCTTCGGGAAGGCCGAGCGCGATGTTCATGGACTGGACGGCGGCACCGGCGGTGCCCTTGACGAGGTTGTCGACGGCGGCGACGACGACCACGCGGTTGGCGTCGCGGTCGATCGCGAGGCCGAGGAGCGCCGTGTTGGCGCCGAGCACGTCGGCGGTGCGGGGCACCTGGCCCGCCGGCAGCAGCTGCACGAACGTCTCCCCCGCGTACGCGTCCTCCCACGCCTGCCGGATCTGCGCGTCGGTGACGCCGGGCGCGATGGGCGCGGTGCTGGTGGCGAGGATGCCACGGGCCATGGGCACGATCACGGGCGTGAACGACACGTGGATGCCGGCGGTGGTCGCCGCCCCGGAGGCAGCGGCAAGCGCCTGCTTGATCTCGGGGATGTGCCGGTGCGTGCCGCCGACGGCGTACGGATTCGCGGAGCCGAGGAGTTCGCTGCCGAGCAGGTGGGGCTTCAGGCTCTTGCCCGCGCCCGAGGGGCCGACCGCGAGCACGGTGACGATGTCGCCCGGGTCGATCACCCCGGCCGCGACGCCGGGAGCGAGGCTGAGGCTGACCGTCGACGCGTTGCATCCCGGTGCGGCGATGCGGGATGCCCCGGCCAGCGCGCCGCGCTGCTTGCCACCGGCGACCGGGAGCTCGGGCACGCCGTACGTCCACGGCTCGTGGAACGCGCCGCCGTAGAAGGCGTCCCAGGCATCCTGCGACGTGAGCCGGTGGTCGGCGCCCGCGTCGATCACGAGCGGCACGTCGCCGAGCGCGTCGGTGTACTGACCGGACTGCCCGTGCGGCAGGGCGAGGAAGACGACGTCGTGCCCGGCGAGGATCTCGGGGGTCGTGGGCTGCAGCGTCAGGTGCGCGAGCGAGCGCAGGTGCGGCTGGTGTGCGACGAGCGGGTCGCCGGCGTTCGAGTGCGCGGTGACGGTGCGGATCTCGACGTCGGGATGGCCGGCGAGGATGCGCAGCAGCTCGCCGCCGGCGTAGCCGGAGGCGCCGGAGACGGCGACCGAATAGGGCATGGTTCCACCTTAGTTTCCAGGTCAGTCGGGCGTAGGCGGCGACGCCCGCTGCGCGCGCGGAGAAGGCGCGTGGCAGGGTCGCCTAAAGTCGGCGCTGACCCGGACGTCGGCGCGCGCCACCGAGGCTCACGAGGAGCTGCTCGAGGTGTGCGACGGCCGAGGGCATGGGGCGAGGGTATCCGGCCACGGCCGGGCACCGCAAATCGGGTCGCCCCGGGTGACGCTCAGCCGGCGTGCGCCGCGAAGAACGCGCGCACCCGGTCCCAGGCGTCCGCCGCGGCGGCCGGGACGTAGCGCGAGCCGGCGTCGTTGAAGAACGCGTGGCCGGCATCCGGATAGACGACGCCCTCGAACGCGACGCCCGCCGCGGCCATCTGTGCGCGTACCCCGGGCAGCGCGTCCACGAGGGTCGGATCGTTCTGCCCGTACAGGGCGAGTACCGGGCAGTGGATCTGCGCGATGCGGTCCGCCGTCGGGGCGCTCCCGTAGAACGGGGCGGCGGCGCGCACGCGGTCGTCGGCCGCGGCCAGCAGGAACGTGTAGGTGCCGCCGAAGCAGAATCCGGATGCCGCGATCCGGCCGTCCACGCCCGGCTGCGCAGCGAGCCAGTCCACCACGGCGACGAGGGCGCCGGTCGCCCAGGCGGCGTACTGCGGGGACCGGATCTCGGTGAGCGCGTCGCGCAGGCGCGGCTGGGCGGCGACGCGCACCTGCTCGTCCGGGTCGTGCAGGAGCGCGAACAGCTCGGCACCGAGGTCGGGGGCGACCCCGGCACGGCTCAGGATGTCGGGCGCCGCGACGAGGTATCCCTCCGCGGCGAACCGGTCCGCGACCTCCTGGATGTGCGGCTGCAGACCCCAGATCTCGTGCACGAGCACGAGGGCCGCACGCGGCGTGCCCGCCGGCCTGGCGACGTACACGTCGAACTCGGTTCCGTCG
>DATMTQ010000096.1:0-3525 GCA_035564095.1 Microbacterium sp.
GTCTGTGATCCGGCTGCTCGTCGCCGACGACCAGGCCCTCGTCCGCGGTGCACTGGCGGCACTGCTCGACCTGGAGCCCGACATCGAAGTGGTCGCCCAGGTGGGACGCGGCGACGAGGTCGCGGATGCGGTGGCGTCCTGCGGCGCCGACGTGGCCCTGCTCGATATCGAGATGCCCGGCATGGACGGCATCGATGCGTGCGCCGCGACGCGGCAGCGGGTGCCCGGATGCCGCGTGCTCATCGTGACCACCTTCGGCCGGCCGGGATATCTGAAGCGCGCGATGCGAGCCGGGGCATCCGGATTCGTCGTCAAGGACACCCCGGCCGCTCAGCTCGCCGACGCCGTGCGCCGCGTCTCCCAGGGGCTGCGCGTGGTCGACCCGGTGCTCGCCGCCGACTCGCTCGCACAAGGCGATTCGCCGCTCACGGAACGCGAGACCGACGTGCTCGCGGCCGCCCGGACCGGCGGGTCGGTCGCGGACATCGCCGGGATGCTGCACCTGTCCGAGGGCACGGTGCGAAACCACCTGTCCAGCGCGATCGGCAAGACCGGGGGCCGCAACCGCGCGGATGCCGCCCGCATCGCCGACGAGAACGGCTGGCTGTAGGGCGGATCCGCCGCCGGAGATGCACTCCGGTCGTTGAGCGAGCGAAGCGCGACGAACGCAGACGGATGCCGCGGCACACGGCGTTTCGTCTCGTCGCGTCGCTCCTCGCTCAACGACCGGGGGCGACGCCGGGCATTGTCCTCCCACGGTGCGCCGTGGTGCAACCCTCTGGCCGTGCGGGCGGCGGCGCGACAGCATCACGAGCGGGCACGGAGGGAGCGGGTATGGAACGGGGCGTGGCAGTCGTGACCGGCGGATCCGCGGGACTCGGCCGGGCGATCGTGCGGGAACTCGCGGCGCGCGGGTGGGACGTCGCCGTGCTCGCCCGCGGACGAGAGGGCGTGGATGCCGCGGCTGCCGAGGTGCGCGAAGCCGGGCGCCGGTCGCTCGCCGTCGAGGCGGACGTGACCGACCGGGATGCCGTGGAACGGGCGGCATCCCGCGTGGAGGCCGAGCTCGGTCCGATCGAGCTGTGGGTGAACAACGCGATGGCGGGCGTCTTCGCGGAGTTCCTCGACACGGACCCCGCCGACTTCGAGAGGGCCACAGCGGTGGACTACTTCGGCTTCGTCAACGGCACGCGCGCGGCGCTGGAGCGGATGGTCCCGCGCGGACGCGGGCACGTGATCCAGGTCGGATCCGCCCTCGCCCATCGCGGCATCCCGCTGCAGGCGGCCTATTGCGGCGCGAAGCACGCCATCGCGGGGTTCACGGAGTCCGTGCGCGTGGAGCTGCTGCACCACGGTCACCGCGTGGCGCTCTCGGAGGTGGACATGCCCGCGCTGAACACCGTCCAGTTCGACTGGGTCAAGTCGAAGCTGCCCCAGCATCCGCAGCCCGTGCCGCCGATCTACGCCCCCGAGATCGGCGCCCGCACCGTGGCCGACGTGGCCGACCGGCCGCGCCGTCGCACGTGGGTGGGAGAGTCGACGGTGCTCACGATCGTCGGCAACCGCCTCCTGGGATCGTTCTGGGACTGGTATCTCGCCAAGACGGGGTATGCCGGCCAGCAGACCTCGGCGGTCGACCGGCCGATGCTGCCGACGAACCTCTACGAGCCGGTGCCCGGCGATCACGGCGCCCACGGGGACTTCGACGAGCGGTCACTGCGGTGGACGCCGCAGACCTGGGCCATCGGGCACCGTCGCGGCCTGTCGATCGCGGTCGGAGCCCTGGTCGTCGGGCTCGCCGCGATCAGCCGATCTGCGCGACCGCGTGGGCGATGACGAGGGCCAGCATCACGAAGCCGGCGAACGACTCCAGCGCCATGAGCGCCTTCGCGCGCGACGTCAGCGGCATGGTGTCGGTGGCGCTGAACGCCATCGAGTTGCTCAGCGAGAAGTACAGGTAGTCGATGAAGGTGGGCACCCAGTCGCTCTTCTCTGACGAACCGCGCGCCACCTCGTCGATGGTGTCGGCATCCTCGTCCTGGGGGAAGCGGAAGTCCGCCGCGCGCATCTTCGATCGCGGCACGGTGGTGCGGGCAACGGGCCCGGCCCGATCGATGCACCAGAACAGCAGTGCGAATGCGATCACGTTCGTCACCCACACCTGCAGCGACGCGAGGAGCAGCCCGCTGCCGCCGTTGGACTTGTGCACGAGCTGCACCACCAGCAGCACCAGCGTCAGCTGATTGGCCGCGACGATCACCAGTGCGAGGGCCACCTCGGTCAGCCGGGAGAACCGGGTCTGCCGGGTGTAGTGATGCGGGTTGATGACGACCAGCGGCACCAGCAGAAGCAGTCCGATCCCGACGACGACGTAACGCTGCACCGGGAACAGGCCGCTGGGCAGGAACGTGTAGAGCGCGAGCGCCACGAGCACGCCCACCACGACCGGCCACCGGTGCTCGGGACGCGCCGTGCGATCCTCTCGGTCCGCAGAGCCGCCCTCCTGCGCGGTTTCATCGTCGGCCATGTGCTCGACGGTACCGCGGGCCGTGGGCGATGCGACCCAGGTTGACAGCACCCTCGTCTTGTAGCACTGCCGCGTGGCACGAGGCAACCCCGTCGCACGGCGGGGACGCGACGCCTACCGTCGGCGGCGAGGAGGCATCATGGCGAACACCACGAAGAAGAAGTCGGCGTCTCCGAGCGCCAAGACCCACAGCAAGACCGCCCACGGCGGCATGGGTGCGCAGCTGACGGCGGAACGAGACGCGGAGCACGGCTTCGCGGCATCCCGGGCACTCGGTGAGAACCTGCAGCGCGTGCTGGTGGACCTCATCGAACTCGCCCTGCAGGGCAAGCAGGCCCATTGGAACGTCGTCGGGGCGAACTTCCGCGACACCCACCTGCAGCTCGACGAGATCGTCGACGCGGCCCGCGGCTTCGCGGACACCGTGGCGGAGAGGATGCGGGCGCTCCACGCCGTTCCCGACGGTCGCAGCGATGTCGTCGCCGAGACGACGACCCTTCCCGCGTTCCCTCCGGGAGAGATCGCGACCCGCGAGGTCGTCGACCTGATGACGCAGAGATTGGACGACGTGGCCGGCACCTGCCGCACGGTGCACGACCCGGTCGACCAGGAGGATCCGACGAGCGCCGACATCCTGCACGACATCCTGGAGCGGATCGAGCAGCTGTCCTGGATGGTCAGCGCGGAGAACCGCAAGCCGCGCGCCTGACCCGGGCGAGAGTCACGCCGTGCGGGCGGCGCGGCGCATGGGGTCCTGGTACCGGGCGGGGGTCAGCGTGATGTCGCTCGCGTCGTCCAGCCAGGTGTGCCGGCCACGACGGCCGCGCAGCCGGCGCGAGGCCACGATCGCCTTCGCGAGCGGGGTGCCGACGGCGAGCGCGACGGCGCCGCTGATCGTGCGGTCGTGGTCGCCGAGCACGCTCTTGCGCTGCCAGGCGAGGTGCAGCGCCCCGCCGCGCGGCATCGGCACGGACCGTGCGGCGAGGTCGCCGCGGCGG
>DATMTQ010000097.1:0-2662 GCA_035564095.1 Microbacterium sp.
CGCTCGCGACCGCGCGGCGCATCGCGAAGGCGAGCTTCGGCGACGACACGCTGCTGGTGGAGCGGCTCATCGAGCGTCCCCGGCACATCGAGGTGCAGGTGCTCGGTGACGGGCGCGGTGAGGCGGTGCACCTGGGCGAGCGCGAATGCACGCTGCAGCGGCGCCATCAGAAAGTCGTCGAGGAGTCGCCGTCGCCCATCATCGACGCGGCGACCCGAGAGCGCCTCGGCGCGGCGGCGTGCGCGGCCGCGGCGTCGGTCGACTACCGCGGGGCGGGCACCGTCGAGTTCATCGTGTCCGCCGCGCGCCCCGACGAGTTCTTCTTCATCGAGATGAACACGCGCCTGCAGGTGGAGCATCCGGTCACCGAGGCCGTGACGGGCGTCGACCTGGTCGAGCAACAGCTGCGGATCGCGGCCGGGCGCGGGTGGGACCTGCCGCCGGAGCCGCTGCGGCTGCACGGCCACGCCATTGAAGCGCGCGTGTACGCCGAGAGCCCCGAGCGCGGGTTCCTGCCTGCGACCGGCGGCGTGCTGGACTGGCGCCCGGCATCCGCGGCGCGAACGGATGCCGCGGTCGAGACCGGCAGCGTCATCACCTCGGACTACGACCCGATGGTGGCGAAGGTCATCGCGCACGCCGACGACCGCGCGACGGCGCTGGCCCGGCTGGATGCCGCGCTCGCCGACACGGTGCTGCTCGGAGTCGAGACGAACATCGCGTTCCTGCGGGAGTTGCTCGCGCAGCCCGACGTGCAGGCCGGGACGATGGACACCGGGCTCATCGATCGGATGCCGCCGTTCACGACACCGGAACCGGGGGAGACTGCGCTCCGGGTGGCGGCAGATCTGGCGTGGTGGAGCACAACGACCACCGGGCGGTACCGCGACGCGGGGGTCTGGGCGGAGCTGCCCGGCTGGCGGTCGGCCGCGCCGCCGCGCGTCGCCGCGGTCTTCCTGCGCGACGAATCCGGGCTCGTGCACGTGTGCACGCCGAGTCCGGCGGCACGCGCGGCCGCAGCGCTGCCTCCCGGCCACGGACCGACGATCGCGCTCGGCGCCCCGGTTCTCGTCCCGGACGACGTCGCCGCCCATTTCGCGGCCGGCACGGTCTGGATCCACGCCGACGGGCTCACCTCCACCCTGCGCGTGCTCACCCGGCGCCAGGCGGGCGAGTTGCACCGCGCGTCGCTCGCGACCGAGTCCGCGGCATCCGACCCGCACCTGCCCGCGCCGATGCCGGGCGCCGTGGTCGCCGTGCACGTCACCGACGGGCAGACCGTCGCCACCGGCGATCGCATCCTGTCGATCGAGGCGATGAAGATGGAGCATCCCATCACCGCCCCGCACGAGGGCACCGTGCGCGTGCAGGTCTCCGTGGGCGACCAGGTGCAGCGCGATCAGATCGTCGCGGTGGTCACCGCCGCGAACCGCGACCCCGCAGCCGAAGGAGCCTGATGGACAGCACATTCGATCTCACCGAGGACGAGCGCGAGCTCGCCGTCGTCGTGCGGCAGTTCGCCGAAGAGGTCATCGCACCGATCGCGTACGAGGCGGACCGCACGCACACCCTGCCGCTCGATGTGGTCGCGCAGATGGGCGAACTCGGCCTGTTCGGCCTGCCGTTCCCGGAGGAGTACGGCGGCCAGGGCGGAGACCTGTTCGCCCTCGCCCTCGCGATCGAGGGCATCGGCCGCGTCGACCAGTCGCTCGCGATCACGCTGGAGGCAGGCGTCAACCTCGGAGCCATGCCGGTGTTCCGGTTCGGCACCGAGGCGCAGAAGCAGGAGCTGCTGCCCGACCTGCTCGCCGCCCGCGCGCTCGCCGGCTTCGGTCTCACCGAACCCGAAGCCGGGTCGGATGCCGGCGCCAGCCGCACCACCGCGAAGCTCGACGGCGGCGAATGGGTGGTCAACGGGTCGAAGCAGTTCATCACGAACTCCGGCACCGACATCACCCGGTTCGTGACGGTCACCGCCGTCACCGGCGAACGCCCCGACGGGCGCAAGGAGATCTCCACGATCATCGTCCCGAACGGCACCCCCGGGTTCACCGTGCAGCCCGCGTACGACAAGGTCGGCTGGCATGCGTCCGACACTCATCCGCTGAGCTTCGACGACGCGCGCGTGCCGGAGGAGAATCTGCTCGGCGAGCGCGGCCGCGGGTTCGCGAACTTCCTCAGCATCCTCGATGAGGGCCGCATCGCGATCGCCGCGCTGTCGACCGGCGCCGCGGAGGGATGCCTCGAAGCCGCGCTGGACTACGCCGGCAAGCGCGTGGTGTTCGGCGAGCAGCTCGGCACGCGGCAGAGCATCCAGTTCATGCTCGCCCGCATGCAGGCCCGGGTGCACACGGCTCGGCTCGCGTGGCACCACGCGGCGCGGCTGCGCGATGCCGGCCGGCCGTACAAGACGGAGGCCGCGATCGCGAAGCTCACCGCGAGCGACGCGGCGATGGACAACGCACGGGATGCCACCCAGATCTTCGGCGGCAACGGGTTCATGAACGAATACCCGGTCGCGCGACATTTCCGCGACTCCAAGATCCTCGAAGTGGGCGAGGGCACCAGCGAGGTGCAGCTCATGGTGATCGCGCGCGATCTGGGCCTTCCGGCGTAGCGTGGCGGGTCAGTGTGAGGGTGGTGTCACCGCCGAGTGCGGTGG
>DATMTQ010000098.1:0-5588 GCA_035564095.1 Microbacterium sp.
GCACGGCGCGCGTTCGCCCGGGCCGCCGAGGAGGATGCCGCGGCCGGAGCACACGTCGGCGTGATCGCCGCCCTGTTCGGGATCGGCGACCGCGTGCCGGTCACCGAGGCCGAGCGCGCCTTTCCCACCGTCGGGGTGGACGGGCTCGAGGCGCTCGGCGCCGTCGTGCGCGACGGTGCCGAGGTGCATCCGCAGCTGCTCATCCGCCCGCAGGACTGGGTCGACGACACCGGTGCCGGCCAGTGGTGGATCGCCAGCGACCTCGACGAGGCGGCCTTGCACGGCGCCCTGCCGGAGGACCATGTGCTCGGCGTCGGCGGGGCATCCCTCACGCTCGCCGGTCTGCAGCTGCCCGTGCCCACAGGACGCGTGCTCGACCTCGGCACCGGATGCGGCATCCAGGCGCTGCGGGCGCGGCTGTTCGCGGATGCGGTCGTCGCGACGGACGTGTCCGACCGGGCGTTGCGGATGACCCGCCTCAACGCCCTGCTCAACGGGGTCGACGACATCGAGCTGCGCCGCGGCGACATGTTCGAGCCGGTCGCCGGCGAGCGGTTCGACCGCGTCGTGTCGAACCCGCCGTTCGTCATCACGCCTCGCGCCGAGGGGATGCCCGCGTACGAGTACCGCGACGGGGGGCGGATCGGCGACGGGGTGGTGGCATCCTTCGTGGGCACGGTCGGCTCGGTGCTGGCTCCGGGCGGAGTCGCGCAGCTGCTCGGCAACTGGGAGACCCGCGACGGCGTGGACGGGCTCGACCGGGTGCGCCAGTGGGTGGTGGCATCCGCGGTGCCGCTGGAGGCCTGGGTGATCGAACGGGAGCGCCTGGACCCGGTCGCGTATGCGCAGCTGTGGATCCGGGATGCCGGCACGCGTGCGGGAACCGCGGAACACGACCGGATGCTCGGCGCCTGGCTCGACGACTTCGAGGCCCGCGGTGTCACCGAGATCGGGTTCGGATACGTGCTGCTGCGGCGGCCCGCGAACGGGATGCCCGCCCTCCACCGGTTCGAGCGGATGCTGCAGCCGGTCGCGGAGGCCGGACTGGGCGGCGCGCTGGCCCGGTCGCTGGCGGCATGGGATCGGGTGTCCCGACTCGACGACGCGGGGGTCGCGGCATCCGTGCTGGTGACCGCGCCGGACGTGACCGAGGCGCGGCACCACCTGCCGGGCGCCGAGGCGCCGAGCGTCATCGAGCTGAGGCAGGGCGGCGGGTTCGGGCGGGTGCTCGAGGTCGACCCGGCGCTCGCCGCACTGGTCGGGGCCTGCGACGGCGACCTGCCGGTGGGCGTGCTCGTCGACGCGATCGCCGAGCTGCTCGACGCGGATGCCCCCGCCCTGCGCACCGACCTGCTGCCCCGGGTGCGCGAGCTGCTGTTCATCGGGATGCTGCGCTTCGCCGATTGACGCCGGGCGGGTGGCGGCATCTCAGGGGGGTGTCCAGGGGCGGCGGATAGGCTCGTGGGATGCTCAACATGGTCGAGGGGATCGCGCGGCTGGGCGCGCTCGCCGACTCCCCGGTGGTCGCCGCGATCGCGAAGGCGTTCGCGGACGCCGGGCACGAGCTGGCGATCGTCGGCGGTCCCGTGCGCGACGCGCTGCTGGGGCGGACGACGCACGATCTGGACTTGACCACCGACGCCCGGCCGGACGACATCCTGCGGATCATCGGCCCCATCGCGTCGAAGACGTGGGATGTCGGGCGCGCGTTCGGCACGATCGCCGCCCGGGTCAAAGTGCCCGGGAGTCCCGCCGAGCAGGTCGAGATCACCACCTACCGGGCCGACGCGTACGACGGCCTCACCCGCAAGCCCAGCGTCGAGTTCGGCGACTCCCTCGAGGGCGACCTCGTGCGCCGCGACTTCACCGTGAACGCCATGGCGCTGCGCCTGCCGGGCAAGACCCTGGTCGACCCCACCGGCGGCGTCGAGGACCTGCTCGCCGGCCTCCTGCGCACCCCGATCGAGGCGGTCGTCAGCTTCGGCGACGATCCGCTCCGGATGCTGCGCGCGGCCCGGTTCGCGGCGCAGCTCGGGTTCGACGTGCACCCCGACACGCTCGACGCGATGACGCGTCTGCGCGAGACGCTGCGGATCGTCAGCGCGGAGCGCATCCAGTCCGAACTGGTGGCGATCCTGCGCACCGACGATCCCACCCGCGGCATCCGGATCCTCGTGGAGACGGGGCTGATGGACGAATTCCTGCCGGAAGTTCCCGCGCTGCGCCTCGAGGTCGACGAGCACCACCATCACAAGGACGTGTACGAGCACTCCCTGACGGTGCTGCAGCAGGCCATCGAGCTGGAGAAGTCGCGCAACCCGGACGCCGCCCCCGACGTCGCGCTGCGGCTCGCCGCCCTGCTGCACGACATCGGAAAGCCCCCGACCAGGCGTCTCGAGGCGGGCGGTGGGGTCACCTTCCACCATCACGACGTCAAGGGCTCGCGCATGGCCCGCAAGCGCCTGAAGGACCTGCGCTTCGACACCCAGACGACGGATGCCGTCGCCCGCCTGATCGAGCTGCACCTGCGATTCTTCGGGTACGCGGAAGGAGCCTGGACCGACTCCGCCGTGCGCCGGTACGTGCGCGACGCCGACGATCTGCTCGAGCGGCTGCACATCCTCACGCGCGCGGACGTCACGACCCGCAACCGCCGCAAGGCGGCCCGGCTCGCCTCGGCGTACGACGACATCGAGCGCCGCATCGGGGAGCTCGCCGAGCAGGAGGCCCTGGACGCGCTGCGGCCGGCGCTCGGCGGCACCGAGATCATGGAGATCCTCGGCATCGAGCCGGGCCGCGCAGTCGGCGAGGCGTACCGCTTCCTGCTGGACATCCGCCTCGACGAGGGCGAGGTCTCGGCGGCGGAGGCCGAGCGCCGGCTGCTGGAGTGGTGGGCCGCGCGCGTCTGAGCCCGTCGTTCACCGACGCGTTGCCCGGGGGTCGACGGGGTGTCATCCGGGCTTGAAAGCCTGCCGGGAGACCGCAGCCGCGGTGCACCGACAGAACCGGGAGCGACGTGACACGCACGCAAGTCACCGTGATCCTGCCGGCGAAGGACGCCGGCCCCTTCATCGGCACGACGCTGGCCACGCTGGCGCGGCAGTTCGACGACCCCGACGCGCTCAAGCTCGTCGCGATCGACGACGGATCCGCCGATGACACCGGCGAGCAGATGCGCGGCGCGGCATCCCGGTTCGGCTCCGCGGAGCTGCTGCGCAACGAGACGCCCGTGGGACTCGCGAGCGCCCGCAACCAGGGCCTCGCCCACGTGGACAGCGACCTGTACTGCTTCGTCGACGGCGACGACTGGATGGCCCCCGGCCGGCTCGCCTCCCTCGCCGAGGCGATGTACGCGCTCGGCTGCGACTTCGTGCGCACCGACCACGTGACCGTCACCGAGGGCCGCCGGCAGCTCGTGCGCGCCCCGCATCCGTGGCGGGGAACGGTCTGCACCCCGCGGGACGCGATCCTGCCGGACGACGACACGACCATGGTCGACTATCCGTATGCCTGGGCGGGAATGTTCCACCGCCGGCTGATCGACGACGGTCTCGCAGCGTTCCCCGAGGGCCTGTTCACGGCGGAGGACCGGCCGTGGATCTGGCGCCTGCATCTGACCGCGGCATCCTTCGCCGTCGTCGACGCGCCCGCCCTGCTGTACCGCCGCGGGGTGACGAACTCACTCACCCAGATCGCCGACCGGCGGCAGCTGGACTTCCTGCCCGCATTCACTCAGACCCTCGAGATCGTCGCCGCGGATGAGCACGCCGACCTGTATATGCCTAAGGCGGTATGGACCACTCTCGCGGTCTGCGCGCACCATCTGCGCCGCTCGCGGGCGATGACCCCGGCCCTGCGCACCGAGTTGCGCCGGGGCGTCCGGCAGCTCATCGACGTGGTGCCGCCGGGATACGTCGACGACGCGCTGCGGCGGATGTCGGAGCCGCGCCGGCGTATGCTCGCCCGCTTCACGCGAGGGGCGCGCTGACATGGCCCAGATCTTCGCGCTCAACTCCGCCTCCGGCTTGATGACTGCGGCCGCCGCGATCGACGCAGGAACGGTGCCGGCCGGATCGCCCCGCATCCTGCTCTCGGTGAACGCCGCGCTCGTGCCGGAGATCGGGTCCGGGCCCGGTGAGCTGCCGTCGATGAACGGACTGCTCGCGCGTTTCGACCGGGTGGTCTCGCTCAATGAGCTGATCGCGCCCATCCCGCCCACGATGTGGAACCCGCCGGAGAGCGAGTGGCCGCTGCTGGAGCGTCTGCTGCGCACCGCCTGGGGGCTCGGAGACGAGCCCGTCGAGCTGTTCGTGCAGAGCCCGCAGGTGTCGCCGTCGCGGGCGCTGGCCGCCGTCTTCGTGGCCGCCCCGCTCACGGTGATCGGCGACGGACTGATGACCTACTCGCCCATCCGCGACCGGCTGGGTCGCGGCATCACCGGCCGCGTGCGCGCCGTGACATACGCCGACGTCGTGCCCGGTGTGCAGCCCGTGCTGTTCACCGAGGCGGATGCCGTGCGGCTGCCGGTGCCGGCGACGCGGATGCGCGCCATCCTCGACGAGGTGGGCGACGCGGTTCAGGATGCCGCGATCGACGCGCTCGCGGCATCCGGCGCCCCCACGGCGTTGGTTCTCGGACAGTACCTGGCCGCGCTCGAACTGGTCACGGCGAACGAAGAGCAGGCGATGCAGCTCGAGATGATCGACCGCGCCCGCGACCTCGGTGCCGAGCGGGTGGTGTTCAAGCCGCACCCGTCGGCGCCGCCGGCAGGGGCCGGCGCCCTCGCGGCGCACGCACGCATGCGCGGCCTCGTCTGGGCGCAGTACTCCGGTGCGGCTCCGGCGGAGGTGCTCGCCGTCCGGCTGAACACGGTGGGCGTCGTCGCCGGGTTCTCGTCCGCGCTCACGAGCGCACACGCCGTGCTCGGCCTGCCGATCGCCTCGGCCGGCACCGAGACGCTGCTGCGGCGGCTCGACCCGTTCGAGAACAGCAACCGCATCCCGGTCACGATCGTCGACGCGCTCACCCGGCCGGATTCGCCGTATCGCACGCCGGCCTCCCTGCAGGGCCTCGTCGATGCCGTGGGCTACTGCATGCAGCCCGGGATCATGGCTCACCTGCGGCCGCGCGCCGAACGGGTGCTGCAGGGCCTCGACGACGACGAGCGGCACCGGTACTTCTCGCGCCGGCGGCTGGCGGAGTTGTCGCTGCCGGGCGGGCGCGCCCGCTTCTTCACGCGAATGCTGACCCCGGCCGGCGAGGTCACCCGGCTCGAGGAGCTGCGCCTGACGATCCTCGGAGCCCAGCGCAGATTCGGTCGCGCGATGAAGGTGCTGCAGGGACGATGAGGCCGGACGAGTCGATGCGTTTCGTCTCAGGCGCGCAAGCGCGTCCTCGCTCAACGACCGGCGGAGGCGGCACCGTCACCGTCGCGATCATCCCCGCGCGGGGCGGATCCAAGGGCGTGCCGCGCAAGAACGTGCGGCGGGTCGGCGGGGTGCCGCTCATCGCGCGCGCCGTACGCGCCGCCGCCGCGGCCGAGCGCGTCGACCTGGTGGTCGTGAGCACGGACGACGCCGAGATCGCCG
>DATMTQ010000099.1:0-2985 GCA_035564095.1 Microbacterium sp.
ATGAGAGAGCTCCGGACTGCGGGGCGGCCGGGCCGCCGTGGGAAAGGTGGACGAGGGCGGCCAGCACGCGCCGGTTGCCGGACTCGTCGGGTTCGAGGTCGAGCTTCTGGAACACCGAGGTGATGTGCTTCTCGACGCTCCCTTCGCTGATGAACAGGGCCCTCGCGATCGCCTGGTTCGACTTGCCCTCGGCGATCAGGGCGAGCACGGTCGCCTCGCGGGCGGTGAGCCGCTGCATCCGCTCGTCGCGGGCGCGGCGGCCGAGCAGCTGCGCGACCACCTCCGGGTCGAAGACGGTGCCGCCGGCGGCGATCTGCTCGACGGTCTCGACGAACTCGGAGACGTCCGCGATGCGGTCTTTGAGCAGGTAGCCGAGGGCTCCGCCGCGGCCCGCGATGAGGTCGGACGCGTAGCGCTCCTCCACGTATTGCGAGAGCACGAGCACGGGCAGAGCGGGGTTCGCGGCCCGCAGGGTGAGCGCCGCACGGATCCCCTCGTCGGTGTACGACGGGGGCAGCCGCACGTCGAGGATGCACAGGTCGGGATGCTGGGCCTCGACGGACTCGGACAGCCGGGCGGCATCCGGCAGGGCCGCCACCACCTCGTGCCCGGAGTCCTCGAGCAGGCGCACGAGTCCCTCGCGCAGCAGCACGGAGTCCTCGCAGATCAGGATGCGCACGGCACGCTCACCTCCACGGTCGTGGGGCCGCCGGCGGGACTGTCGATGCGCAGCGTGCCCCCGACGCCGAGCACGCGGTTCTCCAAGCCGTCGAGTCCCCCGCCCGGGGCGACGGTCGCGCCGCCGATGCCGTTGTCCTCGACGCGCGCCCAGACGGTGCCGTCGTCGCGCTGGCGCACGAGCACGCGCACCTCGGAGGCCCGGGAGTGCTTGGCCGCGTTGGTGAGCGCTTCGGCGATCACGAAGTACACCGCGGCCTCGGCCTCGGGCCGGCACCGGGTGGTCAGGCGCACGTCGAGCTGCACGGGGATGTGGGAGCGGGACGCGATGGCCGACAGGGCGGCATCCAGCCCGCGGTCGTCGAGCACGGAGGTGTGGATGCCCCGCGCCAGTTGCCGCAGCTCGGTGATGGCGGCCTTCGTCGAGGTGTGCGCCTCGGCGACGAGCTGCTTGGCGGTGGCCGGGTCGGTGTCGATCTTCTGCTGCGCCATGCCGAGGGTCATCGCCACCGAGACCAGCCGGGGCTGGATGCCGTCGTGCAGGTCGCGCTCGATCCGGTGCCGTTCCACGTCGGCCGCGCGCACGGCGCCGGCGCGCTGCACCTGCGAACGCCGGGCCTCGTCGGCCAGCAGTGCCTCACGGGACGGCACCATGACCGCGCGGGAGAGCACCCCGTGCAGGGCCGCGAGTCCGACGATCGCGGCGGCCGACAGGAGCGCGACGAGCACCCCCACGACGATGAGCAGCACGAGGCTCGATTGCCGCAGCTCGATGCCCCACAGGCTCACGCCGCGATCCAGATGTCCGTACAGGGGCGAGAGAGTCATGGCGATCCCGGAGCCGAACACGCTGAGGAACACCCACGACAGCCAGCCGAGCATCGTGGCGATGACGGCGTTCGCGACGGCGCGCCACATCATCGGGTCGATGAGCTGCAGCCAGAGGGTGCGCACGAATCCGGTGAATCCGGGCTGTCCGCTGGTGCGGATGCGGCGCTCCGGCAGGCCGAACCGGTACAGCCCGTCGACGCGGGCCGTCTCGAGCCAGCTGAGGGCGAACAGCCCGTACTCGAACGCGACGAGCAGCAGCAGCCCGACGCCGAGCGCCGGGATGAGCCCGAGGCCGGTGCCGAGCAACGAGCCGAGCACCATGAACGCGATGAAGCCGAGCACGCCCATCGCCAGCAGGTGGAGCGTGGCGAGGGCGAGCCGTCCGGGGGTGGCGACCCGCGGGCCGCTCGGCCGGGCTCGCGGCGGTGCGGCGACGGCCGCGGAGGACAGGGGGATCGAGGTCATGTCATCCACGTTAGAAATCCCGCCCTCTCCGCGCCGCCGAGGCATCCGCAGTCGTGTCTTCGGGTTATCCCCCGGTCATCGGCTGGTCACCGTCCCGAACAGCCGCGCGATCGGGGCGAGCACGAGTGGCCGCAGTGCCGCCCAGCCCGCCGCGATGACGAGCAGGGATGCCGCGAACCACCAGAAGCCGGCCCAGTTCTCGGCGTCGGAGGTGCCGTACATGTGGTTGAGGTTGCGCAGCGCCCCGGTGGCGAACACGAGGGTGACGTGCACGATCACGAACACGACGAAGGCGAGCATCGTCGGGAAGTGCACCGCACGCGCCCACTCGACCGGGTAGGCCTTGTCGAGGGCCGGGGCGTTCTTCGGCCAGACCCCGCTCATGCGCACGCCGGTGATGATCGCGAGCGGCGCCAGCAGGAACACCACGGCGAAGTAGGTGAGCTGCTGCAGGCTGTTGTAGTTCAGCCAGCCGTCGTCGTGCGGCCAATTCAGCGACGCGTACTTCAGCACCGCGCTGAGCGCGTTCGGGAACACGCTCCAGCTGGTGGGCACGAGGCGCATCCACTGGCCGGTGGCGAACAGCAGCACCACGAACACGACGCCGTTGGCGATCCACAGGACGTCGAGGGCCTGGTGCGTCCACCGGGTGAGGCTGATCCTGCGTTTGCTGCCGCGGCGCGCCCAGAACACGCTGGGGCGCTTCTCGCGACGCACCCCGAGCCCGGTGCGGATGATCAGCACGATGAAGAACACGTTGAGGAAGTGCTGCCAGTTCAGCCATGCCGGGAACCCGACGGGGGCGGATGCCGGCAGCGCGTACTGACCCGGGTAGGTGTGCAGGAAGTCCTGCATGAAGGGCAGCGACACGAAGATGCGCACAGCGAGCACGACCATGGCCGCCGCGAACAGCAGCCCCGCCCCGGCGACGATCACCGAGCCCGCCCACTGCCCGCGCGTGAACGGCCCGATCCGGGCCGGTTCGCGCGCCGGGGCCGGATGCCGCGGCGC
>DATMTQ010000100.1:0-2373 GCA_035564095.1 Microbacterium sp.
CGGATGCGGTCGGGCGCGTAGCCGTACAGCCCGTACGACCCGAGCCCGCCGGCGTCGCTGACCGCCGCGACCAGCTCGATGGACGACAGCCCGCCGAACGGGCCGAGGACGACGGGATGCTCGATGCCGAGCACATCACGCAGGCTCACCCTCTCGACGCTACTCCGCCGCCGGGCCCCCGCAGCGCGTCGCCACCTCCACGAGGCACCTTGTGACGGCCGAGGCCCGCGTCCTCGCCAGGGGTCTCAGCCCGTGCGCGGTGTCTCACCGTGCCGGGCGGGCCGGGCCCGGTCGCACCGACGGGTCAGATGACGGCCTCGCTCCAGTGGTCGGGGTCGCCGAAGCGGTGCGCGGTGATCGAGATCGCCTGCTCGTGCAGGAACGGCAGCAGCTCCAGCCGCCCGGCCGTGGTCACTTCGCCGGGATAGATCGCGAGGTCCGGGTCGCCCTCCACGGCGAGCGCGAGCTTGCGGTGCAGCTTGCCGGTCGCGCCCGCGGGCCCCACCAGGCGCACCCGCCGCGGCCGCGGGGTGACCGCCGCCGACACCGAGCCGATCACGGCGTCCGGGGTCACGACCGCGTCCGGCGAGCCTGTGGTCGGCGTCCCCGCCACGGCGCCTCCCGCCATCCGCTCGCACCACTGGTCGTCGGTCTCCACGAACACGTCGATGCGCAGGTCGCCGAACGCGCGCCGCACCGCGGCGGGAAGCCCGGTCGCGAGGCTCACGCTGATCGGGGACCCGGCGCGCACCGCGGCGATCACGACGCGCAGCAGCTGCTGGGTGGTCGCCCCGCGCACGGCGCGCACCCCCACCGGAACCGGCCGGTACCGGAACAGATTGCGTTCGACGCCGAGCTGGGAGACATCCTTCACCTGCCCGAACTCGCGGTCCCAGGCGATGGCGTCCGACAACGCGCTGCGACGCAGCCACTCGAACTCCTCGTACTTCAGCGACGGCTGGGATGCCTCGATGAGCGCGGTGATGCGGGTGTCGAGTCCGCGCAGGTGCAGGCTCGACGAGGGGCGGCCGCCTTCGGTGGGCCGCCACGAACCGAGCCCGATGAGGTAATTCGGACCGCCGGCCTTGCTGCCGGCGCCGACGGCCGAGCGCTTCCAGCCGCCGAACGACTGGCGCTGCACGATCGCGCCGGTGACGCCGCGGTTGACGTAGAGGTTGCCCGCCTCCACGCGGTCGAGCCACAGCGCCAGATCGTGCGGATTCTGCGTGTGCAGCCCGGCCGTGAGCCCGTATTCCACGCCGTTCTGCAGCTCGATGGCGTGCGTAAGGGTCGCCGCGTGCATGATGCCGAGCACCGGCCCGAAGAACTCCTCGCGGTGGAACCGCGACCCGGACCGTACACCGGTGCGCACGCCGGGCCGCCAGTAGCGGCCCGCGGTCTCCGGCCCGAAGTCGAGGAGCTCGGGCTTCACCAGCCACTTCTCCCCCTCGCCGAGCTCGGTGAGCGCCCACGCGAGCTTTCCCTGCGGCACCTCGATCACCGGACCGATCTCCGACAGCGGGTCGGACGGCGGGCCGACCCGCAGCGAGGTCACGGCATCGGTCAGCTGCCGCGCGAAGCGCTCCGACCGCGCCACCGGCCCGACCAGGATGGCGAGGGATGCCGCCGAGCACTTCTGCCCGGCGTGGCCGAAAGCGCTCTTGACCAGGTCGCTCACGGCGAGGTCGAGGTCGGCCGACGGAGTGATGATCATCGCGTTCTTGCCGCTGGTCTCGGCCAGCAGCGGCAGGTCCGAACGCCACGACCGGAACAGCGCCGCCGTGTCCCACGACCCGGTGAGGATGACGCGGTCGACGGCCGTGTGCTCGATGAGCTGCCGCCCGAGGTCGCCCTCGTCGAGCGTCACGAGCGCCAGCAGGTCGCGCGGGATGCCGGCATCCCACAGCGCCTCGGCGAGCAAGGCGGCGCACCGCCGGGCCTGATGCGCCGGCTTGAACACGACGCCGGATCCGGCCGCGAGGGCTGCGAGCACGCCGCCCGCGGGGATCGCGATCGGGAAGTTCCAGGGCGGCGTCACGACCGTGACCCGCGACGGGGTGAACACCGCCCCGGTCACGCGGTCGAGCTCGCGCGCGGTGGCCGCGTAGTAGTCGGCGTAGTCGACCGCCTCGGACACCTCGACGTCGGCCTCCGCGAACACCTTGCCGGTCTCCGATGCCGCCACCTCGATGAGCCGTCCGCGGCGGGCGGCGAGCACGCGCGCAGCGCGGCGCAGCACGTCCGAGCGGGATGCCGCAGGGAGCGCACCCCAGTCCTTCGCTGCGCGCTGCACGCCCGCCAGGATCCGGTCGAGCGTGGCCGGGGTGTCCACGCGGGCGCCTGCCAGCACGGCATCCCCCGCCGTCGACGTCT
>DATMTQ010000101.1:0-11682 GCA_035564095.1 Microbacterium sp.
ACAGCGCGTGCCGCTGCACCTCGGCGCCGTCGGAGCCGGCCAGGCCCGCGGGCCCGCCGACCCCGGCGACGGGGTTGACGATGAGTCCGAGCATCCGCTGCGCCTACGCCGCCCCGGCGAAGCCCGCGGGGACCTCGCCGACGGCCTGCCCTGAGCTTGTGGCCTGCCCTGAGCTTGTGGCCTGCCCTGAGCTTGTCGAAGGGTATTTGCGGAGGTAGGCCCGCCAGGTGATGGCCCAGCGTTCCGGGTCGTCCAGATCGTCGTGATGGATGTGGTGCACGGTCTGGTTGTGCGGCGCGGTGCGCACGACCTCCGGCTCCTCACGGGCCTCGCGGGCGACTTCGGCGAGCGCGGCGACGTACTCGTCGATCTCGGCCTTGGAGTACGACTCGGTCGGCTCGAGCGTGAACGGCTGCGGCACCACGTACGGGTGGTGGCTCGTCCAGTAGTGCATGCCGAAGTCGGTCATGCGCACACCGATCTCCTCCGAGGTGATGCCGGTCTGCTCGAACAGCTCCTGCCACGAGTACCGCACCTGCTCGATGCGGCGGCGGCCCTCGGCATAGGGGGCGGATGCCCCGGGGATCTCGAGCACCTTGGCGAGCAGGTAGTTGTTGTTCAGCACCGCGATCTCGGCGACCGCGCGCAGGCCCTCGGCGCCGAGGGCCATCGTCCAGGCGTAGGCGCGCACGATGTTCGGTATCACGCCGTGGAAGGGCGCGACGGTACCGATGGACTGTTCGGCTCCGGACCCCACGGTGAACACGCCGTCCTCGTTGAACACGCGCGGCCCGGGCAGGAACGGCGCGAGCGTCGCGCTCACCGCGTTCGCCCCGGCGCCCGGCCCCCCGCACGCGTGCGGCGTCGAGAAGGTCTTGTGCAGGTTGAAGTGGCACACGTCGAACCCGGCGTCACGGGCCCGGGTGATGCCGAGGATGCCGTTGGCGTTGGCCTGGTCGTACGACGCGAGGGCGCCGACGGCGTGCGCGGCACCGACCCACTGCTTGATCGCCGGGTTGTAGATGCCGGTGTCCTCGGGGTTGGTGACCATGATCGCCGCGGTGCGCGGCGACAGCGCGGCCTTGAGCGCGTCGAGGTCGGGGTAGCCGTCGCCGTCCGGGTGGATGGTGATGACCTCGTAGCCCGCCGCCTTCGCGGCGGCGGCGTTGGAGGGGTGGCTGAAGATCGTCGTGATGACCTCGCGGCGCTGCTCTCCCTCGCCGTTCGCCTCGTGGAACGCGCGGATCATGGCGATGTTCGACCAGATGGCGGCCGACCCGCCCTGCGTGTGCAGCGACACCTCGTCCATGCCGCTGATCTCGGCGATCATCCGCTCCAGCCGCCAGATGATCTCGAGCACGCCCTGCGCGTCGGCGGGATCCTGCAGCGGATGCATCGCGGTCAGCTGCGGGGTGCCGATCAGCTGGTCGTTGATCTTCGGCGAGTACTTCATGGTGCAGGTGCCCTGGCCGATGTCGACGTTGAAGTCGGCGCCGAGCGTCTCCTGCGACAGGCGCAGGTAGTGCTTGAGCACCCGCTGCTGGCTCATCTCGGGAAGGGCCGGCGGGGACGCCCGGCGCATGCCCTCGGGCAGCGTCCCGAGCACGTCGCCGACGGCGTCGCGCACGCCCTGCTCGATCGGGGTGACCAGCACGCCGCGCTCACCCGGGGTGCTGAGCTCGAACACGATCGGTTCGTCCCAGCTGGCCTGATGGAAGCGGCGCAGCGCCGGCTTGGGTGCGACGGGGAGGCTCATGCGTTCTGCTCCTGGAGGGTGGAAACGGTCGTGGATGCGAGGTGCCGGGCCACGGCGGATGCCAGGCAGTCGACGTCGGACCGGGAGGTCATGTCGGTGACGCACACGAGGAGGGTGCGCTCCGCCACCGGGACGCCCGGCTCGATGCCCTCGGCCCGCAGCGCAGTCACGACGTCCGCGGCGGCGACGCCGGTGAACTCCACGGTGAACTCGCGCAGGTGCAGCGCACCGTCACCGAGCGCGACACCCGGGATCGCGGCGAGCGCCTGCTGCGCGTAGCGGGTGCGGGCCAGCAGCAGCTCGCCGAGCTCGGCCATGCCCTGCGGACCCATGAGCGCCAGGTACACGCCGGCGGCGATGCCCCACAGGGCGGCCGCGGTGCCCACCCACTCCTTGCCCTGCTCACGCAGCGCGAAGGAGGTGCGCTCGTAGGCCACGTCGCCGAAGCCGTACTCGCCGGGAACGTCGGTGGTGGTGAGACCGAACAGGCGCGAGGGCATCTCCATCACGAACCGCGGGTCGTCGTGCACGGCGATGAAGCCGCCGTGGGCTCCGCCGTACCACTGGTGCAGGCCGAGGGATTGGATGTCGCCGGTGACGATGTCGGCGCCGTGCAGCGCCGGCGGCGCGAGCACGCCGTAGCCGATCGGGTCGGTGCCGACGACCACGACCGCTCCGACGGTGTGGGCGGCGTCGGCGAGGGGGCGGATTCCGGTCTCGACCGCACCGGTGAAGCTCGGCGTCTCGACCCACACCGCGGCGACGTCGTCGCCGAGACGGGCGATGACGGAGGCCGCATCCGCGACCCCGTCCGCGGTGGGCACGAGCTCCAGGTCGAGGTGGTGGCGCACGTAGTCGTGCACCTTCGAGAACTTCGCCGGCAGCACGTCGCTCGCGACGAGCACGCGGCGGCGGCCGGTCATGCGCCCGGCCATCGTCAGGCCGGTGGCCGTGGCCTGGAAGCCGTCGTAGGTCGGCACGTTGACGACGTCCATCGCGAGCAGCTCCGCCATGAGCGACTGGTACTGGAACAGGGCCTGGAACCGGCCGTGGTCCTCGTACGGCTCGCCCGCGTAGGCGGTGAGGAACTCGCTGCGGCCGATCACCTCGTCGACGACCGCCGGCACGTAGTGGTTGTACGTGCCCGCGCCGAGGAAGCTGAGTCGCTCCTCGGTGGAGTGGTTGCGGCCCAGCACGCCGCGCACGTGCCGGGCGAGATCCTGCTCGGCCGGCAGCGCCGCCGGCAGGTCGAGCGGGCGGTGCAGGCGCAGATCGTCGGGGACGTCGGCGTAGAACTCCTCGATCGATGCCGCGCCCACCGCTGCGAGCATCGCGGCCTTGACGTCCGGGGCCGTGTTGGGGATGTACGGATGGGTGAACGGTTCGGTCACGGCAGGCTGCTTTCTGAATCGGTCTGGGTCGGGGCGTCTCGTCTCGCTTCGCTCGCGGGGCGACCGGTCCCCTCGCTGAGTGTCAGGAACGGGACGGGGCCGGTGCGGGGCGTCTGCAGCACCGCCACGCCGAAGCGGGGCAGGGTCAGCGTCGCGCCGGTCGTCTCGCCGGAGAGGAGGTCGTGCGCACTCGCGGGCACGTCGACGGTGAGCGGATCCCGCCCGTGGTTGAGCACGAAGGTGTAGTCGGTGTCGGCCGACGAGCGGGTCACGACGTCGAGATGCACGTCGACCCGGTCGCGGGCGGGGACGCCGGCCCGGGTGAGCACATCGCGGAAGACCGCGGCCAGTCCGGTGTCGTCGAGCACGCAGCCGACGTACCAGGCGGCGCCCGACCCGACGGCGCGGACGGTGACGGCGGGCAGCCCGTCGAGCTCGCCCGAGCTGTAGCGGGCGCGCACCTCGACGTCGTCGTCCGCCTCGATCCACTCGGTCCAGATCCGGACGGGATGCGTCTCGGAGCCGACGGCGACCGACTCGGCGACGCCGTCGTCGAGGGGCCACTGCTCGTCGACCTCGACGCCGAGGAGGGTGCGGAACGGGCCGGGCGCTCCGCCGTCGAACACCTTCTCGGTGGCATCCACGACGCCCGAGAACGGGCCGACGACGACCGTGCCGCCCGCCTCGGCGAACGCGGTGAGGGCGGCCGCCTGCGCGGCATCCGCGATGTAGAGATTGGGGGCGACCACGACGTCGTAGGCGTCGAACGGGCCGGTGGCGCGCACGGCATCGACGGGCTGGCCGAGCAGGTACACGGCGCGCTGCCAGGCGCGGGCCTGCT
This sequence comes from Microbacterium sp., assembly GCA_035564095.1. Lineage (GTDB taxonomy): Bacteria > Actinomycetota > Actinomycetes > Actinomycetales > Microbacteriaceae > Microbacterium. The sequence continues at coordinate 3,989 of DATMTQ010000101.1, forward strand.
GCGCCCACTGCAGTCTCTGCGAGGGCAGGGACTCGATCGCGCTGGAGCCCCACCAGGAGTCCCAGTCCACGACCAGGGCGACGCGGGAGCGCACCCGGGTGCCGCGCACCGGCTCCAGTCGCGCGAGCTCGTTGCCGAGCGCCTTCGTCTCGCGGTACGAGCGCGACTTCTCGCCGCGGTGGCCGAGCATCGACGAATGGAACTTCTCCTGGCCGTACTTGGCCTGGCGCCACTGGAAGAACATGACGCCGTCCGACCCGTGGGCGACGGCCTGAAGGCTCTCGGCGCGGATCCGCCCCGGCGCCTTGGGCACGTTGATGTCGCGCCAGCTGGTCGCGCCGGCGGAGGACTCCAGCAGCAGCCACGGCTGCCCGCCCTTCAGCGAACGCATGAGCCCGTAGTTCAGGGATGCCCCGACGTGCGAGATCGGGTCGGCCGGCTCCGGGTACGCGTCGTCGGTGACGATGTCCTCGACCGCGGCGAAGCGCCAGTAGTCGAGGTCGCGGAACATGCTCATGAAGTTGGTGGTGACCGCGACATCCGGCGTGACCTCGCGCAGCACGTCGATCTCGACCTGGAAGAGCTCGAGGATGGCGTCCGACGAGAACCGCTCGAAGTCGAGCAGCTGCGTGGGGTTGCCGGGACCCGGCGCCTTCTTCGGCGTCTCGATGTGGTCCCACGACGTGTAGCGCTGGCCCCAGACGTTCACGCCCCACGCCTCGTTGAGCCCCTCGAGCGTGCCGTACCGGTTCTGCAGCCAGCGGCGGAAGTGCCGGGCAGACTCCGGGCACCAGCACCGGGACACGTGGTCGCCGTACTCGTTCGAGATGTGCCACATCGACAGCCCCGGGTGGTTCCCGTAGCGCTCGGCCATGGCCCGCGCCATGCGGGCGACGTTGTCGCGCCAGACCGGCGAGCTCGGGCAGTACACCTGGCGGGAGCCGAACTCGAGGCGGCGCCCGTCGGCATCCATCGGCATCATCTCGGGGTGCGCCCGCAACAGCCACGACGGCGGCGTCGCGGTCGCGGTCGCGAGATCGATCGCGATGCCGTTGGCCCACAGCAGGTCGAGGATGCGGTCGAGCCAGCCCCAGTCGTACACGCCGGGCTCCGGCTCCAGCTGCGGCCAGCTGAAGATCGGCAGGCTCACGAGGTTGACGCCGGCGTCGCGCATGAGGCGGACGTCCTCGTGCCACACGTCCTCCGACCACTGGTCGGGGTTGTAATCGCCTCCGTAGGCGAGGGCATCGAGCCGCAGGGTCCGCGGAGCGTGTGCCACGGCTTCTCCTCTCCGAGTCCCGGAATCGCTGGACTGCGTGGATTGTCCAATGTATTCTGTATACAGTAAGCGTAAGGCGGAAGCCCGATCCGGTCAAGCCCTAAGCTGACGACAGCACGGAGGAAGACGAGCAATGGCGATCGAACGGAAGAACCTGCGTTCGCAGGTGCGGGACGAGCTGCTCACGCGCATGCGGACAGGGGACGTGCAGCCCGGCGAGGGCATCAACGAGGTGCAGCTCGCCGCCGAGCTCGGCGTCAGCCGCACGCCGCTGCGCGAGGCGCTCATCGCCCTCGAGAGCGAGGGGCAGATCGAGAGCCAGAACGGCAAGGGCTTCCGGTTCGTGCCGCTGAGCAAGAGCGAGTTCGAGGAGCTCGCCCCGATCCTCGCGACGCTGGAGGCCCTCGCTCTCCGGCTCAGCCCGGCCGAGCAGCTGACCGAGATCGGCAAGCGCCTGACCACCCTGGCGGAGTCCTTCCGCGACGAGCGGGTGCAGCACAGCCTCGTCATCACCAAGGACGAGGAATGGCACGGCATCATGGTCTCCGCCTGCCCCAACCGGCGCCTGGTGGCGATGATCGAGGCGACCCGTGATGCGTTCCACCGCTACGAGTCCCTGCTGGTGCCGAATGACGTCATGGTCGAGCGCGTGGCCGCCGAGCACGCCGCGATCGCGCGCGCGCTGGCTTCCGGCGATGTGGATGCCGCCGTCGTCGCCCTCGAGGCCAATTGGATGCACGGCATGCGCCGCATCCTGGACAACACCACCAGCGCCTACTTCACCGACTGAACCGCCCGACTCAGCGGGACAGCTGCACGGCCAGGTCGACGAACAGCGCTGCGGACCATCCGAACGCCGTGGTCGCCGTCGGCGCTTTGTCCCCGGTGAGCGGGTTGAAGTACTCGTGCGGACCGCCGCCGTGGATCACGAGGGCGACGGTGCGCTCGCGCAGGTCGCGCGCCCGTTCCGGATGCCCGGACGCCTCGAGCCCCTCGGCGACCAGGACGTTCGTGTTGATCCAGACGGGGCCACGCCACATGCGGGTCGGCGAGAAGTCGGGGTCGGATGCCGCCACCGTCGGCAGCCCCCACGGGGTGGCGTATCGCTGCGGGTCGTCGATCGCGGCGACGAGCGCCGCAATGGTCTCGGGAGGCAGCATCCCGGTCAGCAGGGGCATGAGGCCCGTGATGGCGTCGGATGCCACCGGCTCCCCCGCCGCGCGGGCCAGGAACGCGGAGCGGCCGGCATCCCACATCTGCTCGAGCAGCGCGAACGTGCGGGCGGCCCGGTCGCGGTGGAAGGCGGGATCGGCATCCCCGTACTCCTCGGCGAACCGCGCGAGCTCGAGGTCCTGCCGCACCAGGTATGCGCCGAGGTCGGGCGCCGTGGTCGGCAGCGGGCCGTCGAAGATCGGGCTGTCGTCGAGCCCGGACGAGTACGGATGCCCGTACTCCGGCATCCCGTCCCGGTCGAGGTCGGAGTGCGCGAACCACCAGTCCTGCGATCGGCGGATCGTCCGCAGCTGACGCTGCGCCCACTCCCGGATCCCGGGGGTCTCCGGGGCGGCCTCGAGCACTTTGCGCAGCGCCCACGCCGACAGCGGCGGCTTCGTCAGCGGCACGGGGGCATTCGGGTCGGCGATGGCCGATCCGGCGCGGCGCAGCCGGTCGCGGTCGGCCTGCGGCAGGTCGTCGCTGGAGGCGAGCACCCCCTTCTCGTGCACGACGTCGGGCAATTGCCCGGCATCCGTCGGGAAGCGGAAGGCGAGGTCGAGCTGCTCACGGGCCAGCTCGGGATCGCCGTGCCGGAGACCTGCCGCGATGAAGTACGCGTCCCACTGCCAGACGCCGACGTAGCCGATCTTCGACGGCACGACCGGTCGCGCGCCCTGCAGAGCGGGCAGGCGGATGACGTTGGCGCCGAGCACCCACCAGCACAACGCGGTCATCTCCTGCAGGTCGTCGCGCACGATCGGGCACTTCGCGAACCAGTCCTGCCACGTGCGCGCAGACCGCGCGGCGGCATCCGCCTGCGCGTCGGACGACGACACCGTGATGCTGCGGTCGGCGGCGACCGCGAAACGCAGCGCGGGATCGAGCGCGGCCAGGTGGGTGCCTCCGTCCGGTGCGGTCCATTCGGCCGACGCACCCGCCTCCGCTGCGCCCAGCGACAGCGCCCCGACGCCGTCGAACACGAGCGTGGCCGCTCCCCCGCCGAGCTCCACCGCCTGCGGCAGCGCGGCGGTCACGGGGAGCACGACGCCCGAAGCATCCCGCACCACGAGCCGCTCGATCACGCGGCACTCGTCGAGGCTCTTCTCGTACTCCGCCGTGTGCACCCGGATGCCGGCGCCGTCGGCGCTGCGGAACACCAGGATCCGGGACCCCGGCAGCGTGAACGGGGCACGCTGCAGGTCGAGGTGGCGCCCGGCGAGGCGGGCGAGGTCGTCCGCGCTCATCGACCGCCCAGCCCGGATGCCGCCATGCTGTTGAGGATCTGCCGCTGCCCGATCACGAAGGCGATGAGCATCGGGATCGTCGATACCGCGGACGCCGCCATGATGAGGCCGTAATTGACCGCGCCGAACTGGCCCTGGAAGCTCTGCAGCAGCAGCGGCACGGTGAACAGGTCCTGGCTGTTGAGGATCACGAGCGGCAGCAGGAAGTTGTTCCAGGTGCCGAGCGCCACGATGATCGCGAGAGAGCCGAGCGCGGGGCGCAGGTTCGGCAGCACGATGCTCCAGAAGATGCGCCAGCGGCCGGCGCCGTCGACGAGCGCGGCTTCCTCGAGCTCCGAGGGCAGCGACAGCACGAACTGGCGCATCAGGAACACGGCGAACGGGTTCGCGAGCGCGGCCGGGATGATGAGCGCGAGATGCGAGTTCACCCACCCGAACTTGGCCATCAGCAGATAGAACGGGATCAGCGTCACCTGCATGGGGATCATCTGCGTCGCGAGGAACACGATGAACATGACCCGGGCGCCGCGGAACTTGATGCGCGCGAACGCGTAGCCGGCCATCGCGGCGGTGATGAGCGTGCCGATGACCACCAGCACCGCGATGTAGATGCTGTTGACGTACGCCTGCGCGAACGGGGCGTCGTCCCACGCGTCGATGTAGTTCTGCGGCGCCCACGGGGTCGGCCAGAAGCTGAGCGGCTGGTTCAGCAACTGTGGCAGCCCCTTGAACGAGGTGACCAGCATCCAGATGAACGGGTAGATCATGAGGATGCCCGCGACGATCAGCACGAGGTGCAGGATCATCGTGCGCACCCGGCGCCTGGCGCGGTCGCGGCCGCCGCCTGGATGCGGCCGGAAGCCGGGGGCGGTGATCGCGACCGTCGACTCGGTCGGCGGAGCGGGGGGATTCAGGGTGGTCACGCGGCACCGTCCTCGTAGTGCACGAAGCGCTTCTGGGCGCCGAACTGGATCGCGGTGATCACCAGCGTGATGATCAGCAGGATGATGGATGCCGCGCTGGCGACGCCGAACTCGGTCTTGCCGAAGCCGAGATCGTAGATGTGGTAGACGATCGTGCGAGTGGCGTTGTCCGGCCCCGCGTTCGCGACGAGCACGAAGACGATGTCGAACGTCTGCAGCGAGCTGATGAACGCAATCACCGTGGAGAAGAAGATGACCGGTGAGAGCAGGGGCAGGCGCACCCGCAGGAACAGCGAGATCGCGCCGGCGCCGTCCAGGCGTGCGGCTTCGATGACCGACGGCGAGATGTTCTGCAGGCCGGCGAGGAAGATCACCACGTTGAGACCGAGCGACGACCAGATCGTGACGATGCACACCGCGATGAGGGCGAGATGCGGATCGCCCAGCCAGTCCGGCGCGGGCACGTGGAACACGGTCGAGACGACGTGGCTGAGGATGCCGTCCTTGCGGAACAGCTGCTGCCAGATCATCGCCACCGCGATGCTGCTGGTGATCACCGGGGAGAAGAACAGCACGAGGTAGAGCGTGCGGGTCCTGAGGTTCTCCAGCGCGACGGCGATGATGACCGCGAGTCCGAGGCCGATCGGAACGGTGATGAGCGCGATCAGCAGGGTGTTCAGGATCGCGCGGCCGAACAGCGGATCGGTCAGCTCCTGCCGGAAGTTGTCGAAGCCGACCCACTGCAGGGCGGTCAGGCCGTCCCACTTCGCGAAGGCGAGCACGACGCTCGCGACGAACGGGACCATGACGAAGATCGCCATGCCGATCAGCTGTGGGCCGACGAAGACGTAGCCCCAGCGCCGGTCCCGCCGCCGCCACGCCGCTTCCTTCCGAAGCGGCGTGGCGGGCAGCGCGTCCGTGCCGGGTGCTGTGTCGGGGAGCACCGCGGTCACATCAGCCTCACTTGGTCTTGGAATCGATCAGCTTCGCCGAGGCGTCCAGCGCGGCCTTCGCGGTGAGCTTGCCCTGGTAGAGCTGCAGCATGATCGCGCTGACGTCGCTGGACAGGCCCGGGACCTTCGCCTCGGGGGCGAAGTCCTCGAAGCCGACGTTGCGCATGTCGAGCAGGGTCTGCGCGTGCTTCGGGTAGCCGTCGAGCACCACCGAGTCGGCGCCCTTGATCGACGGGACCGCGTTGCCGCCGTCCTTCAGGCGGAAAGTCTGCCCTTCGGAGCTCAGGAATGCGCTCCAGAACGTGAACGCGGCCGACTTCACCTTGGTCTTGTCGTTGATCGCGAGGTAGCTCACGGCCACGCCGGTCGGGGCGGCCTTGCCGTCGGGGGTCGGCCAGGGCGCGACGTCGTAGTTCTGCGGGTCGCCCGCCGACCGGACGGTGCCGATCGTGTAGCGGCCCTGGATGTAGAAGCCTGCCTTGTGCGAGACGAACAGGCTGTCCGAACCGTCGCCCGAGGGCAGCGTGTCGGCGACCAGGAACGTCTTGTTCTGGAATTCCTTGCCGAAAGTGTCCATCGCGGCGATCGAGGTCGGGTCGGTGTTCGCGACGAAGTTGCCGGACTTGTCGAAGACCTGGCCGCCCTGCGAGGAGATCCAGCTCCAGTGGGTGGACCAGTAGTTCCAGAACATCGAGCCGGTCAGGCCCGCCTTGTGGAGCTTGTCGTTCATCGCGAGGTAGGTGGCGGTCGTCCACGTGCCCTCGGCGGCGAGCGTCGCCGGGTCCTCCGTGATGCCCGCCTTCTTCAGCGCGACCTTGTCGTACCAGAGCGCGTCGGGGTTGGAGTCGTTCGGTTCGGCCAGGATCTGCCCGCCCTTGTCCGCCGCGCCGAGCAGGCCGGGGTAGAACGAATCCTGCGAGGTCTTGCCACCCGACGACGACATGAGCGAGTTCAGCGGCATGAGCACGTCCGAGTTGACGAACTTGCCGATCTGGTCGTCGCCGATGTAGAAGACGTCGGGGGCGGTGCCGGAGGCGAGTTCGGTGAGGAGCTTGGTGTGGTAGTCGCCGTAGTCGGCGACCGGCTGCAGTTCGACGGTGATGTCGGGGTGGTCCTTCATGAACTGCGTGTCGAACTGCTTGAAGCGCTGCAGCTCCTGGGGCGTGCCCCACGTCGACCAGACGACGGTGGACTTGCCGCCACCGCCGCTGCTGCCGCCACTGCAGGCACCGAGCCCGGCGGTCAGCGCCGCGGCGACGCCGATGACGACGCCGGACTTCAGGAGGGTTTTCGAGTTCAGCATGCGAGGCTCTTCTTTCGGATGAACGGCTCTGTCCTGAGGACCCGTTCGGGCGGGTCGTCAGTATTTTGTATACAGAACACACCGGTTGTCAAGAGGCAGTGACCAATTCGTGACCTTGCGACGATCGGTGGAAGGACACGTCCAGCTTCGCCGGACGCGGCGCCGGGGCCCGGTGCGGGCGTAGCCTGGCGGGGTGCCCACTCCCCGCCATCGGCTGACCGCGTCCACCGCGCAGACCGAGCTGGCCGGGGCACTCGCCGCCCTCCGTGCGGAGCTGCAGATCCCGGCGGACTTCCCGCCCGACGTGATCGCCGAGGCGGATGCCGCATACGCCGACGCTCCCCGCGAGGATCTCCGCGACATCCCGTTCGCGACGCTCGACCCGGCCGGGTCCCGCGACCTCGACCAGGCGTTCCACCTCGAGCGCACCCGGCGAGGATGGCGCGTGCGGTACGCGATCGCGGACGTCCCCGCCGTCGTCGCCCCCGGCGAGGCCGTGGATGCCGAAGCCCGCCGCCGCGGCCAGACGCTCTACGCGGCCGACGGCACGGTGCCGCTGCATCCGGTCGTGCTGAGCGAGGACCGCGCCTCGCTGCTGCCCGGCCGGGACCGCAGCGCCTTCGTCTGGACCGTCGAGCTCGACCGGGACGGGGCGGATATCGAGCACCGGGTGGAGCGGGCGCTCGTGCGCTCGCGCGCACAGCTGGACTACGTGACGACGCAGCGGGCGCTGGATGCCGGCGCGGACTCCCCCGCGGCGCTCCTGCCCGCGATCGG
>DATMTQ010000102.1:0-2583 GCA_035564095.1 Microbacterium sp.
GTGTGAGCGGCGACGATGACGTCGCCGCCCCCCGGCGGGCTCACAGGTCCGTCCGGTCCGTAGACGGTCACCTGCACCGTCGCCGCGACCGCGCCGGGGTTCGCCAGCAGCACGAGGTCGTTCGATCCGGTGGCCGCCGAACCGCCGACGAGCCAGGACTGCATGAGCCCCGGCTGACAGGCGGATGCCGCGAACCCGGTCAGGTCCGGTGCCTTCAGCTGTGCCGAGCCCGACGCGCCGACCCGTGCGGGCGTGCGGCCCCGTGCCGGGGTGATCAGGCTCTGCGGGCCGCTGCCGCCGGACACACCCGGGGTGCTCAGCGCCGACCGTGCCGATGAGGCCGTGCCCGCCGGGGCCCCGGTGATCAGCTGCTGCGGCGCCGCGACGGTCAGCTGCTCGATGCTGCTCTCGTCCCGCCCGAGCGCGAGCAGCGGTCCGTCGCAGGCGAGCACGTCGGACGACGCGGGCGGTGCGACGTCGGCGGAGACCGCAGACGCCCGATGGCCGGGGAGCCCCGCCGCGACGGCGAAGCCCGTGCCGAGCACGGCCGCCGCGACGACGACGACCGCCGCTCCGAGCCGCAGTCCGGTGGTCACGGCGGTGCGCGATCCGCTCACAGGGCGCCTCCCTTCGACAGGGCGGGAAGTCCGACGACCCGCGGCAGTCGGCGCTCGCGCCGCACCGACGCCACCGTCGGCACCGCCAGCAGCAGGGCGGCGGCGACCACGAGGATCTCGGCCAGCACGATCCCGCGCGCCAGCGCGTCCTCGCCGGCGGACTGCGGTGCTCGGGGTGAGACCGTGTCGGTGATCCGCCACAGCGTGCCGCCCGCGATCTGCCCGACGGCATCCATCCCGGAGCGCTGGTTCATCACGGTCTCGGCGGACAGCGCCAGCGTCTGGGCGGACTCGTCGGCGGCCCGCGTGAGCAGGATGTAGCCGATGCCGTGCGCCGCCAGGGCGCGTACCGGGTCGGTCGCCTGCGAGGTGTCGACCGCCGAGCTGACGAGGTCCGTGGACAGTTCCGCCACAAGGCGGTCGGCGGCGCTCAGCCGGGTGCGGGTCGACCAGACGGTGGACTGACCGCCGAGGGTCTCGCTCTCCCCCCACACGACGCCGGCGCCGAGCCGTTCTTCGCTCAGCGGGTTCAGCACGAGCGTCCCGGTGTCCGGATCGTCTCGTCCGACGGCGGCGACGTATGCCGGCAGGGTCGAGTCCGATCCCTCCGCCACGGTCGACGCGCCGCGCAGGTGCGCGGTCAGCTGCGGCGCCGAGACGACGAGCACGGCCGCGATCATGACGAGCGCTCCCGCCCCGCGCAGGGCGCGCAGGCGGCGCGCCCGCCGCGAGTCGGGGACGGAGCGGACGAGGCCGGCATCGAGGGTGAGCACGGCGCCGGCCACGAGACCCGCCCACGCGAAGCTCAGACCGCTGCCCGCCCATACCGGCACGGTGTGGCCGTCGACGGACGCCGCGGACACCGCGACGGCGCAGACGGCGGTCCCGATCCCCAGGACGCCGATCAGCAGCAGCAGGACGCCGACGAGCCAGCGACGCGTGAACGGCGCGAGGACGGCGCCGGCGACCACCGGCAGCATCAGCAGCGGCACCCACCACGTCGCGTCCCCGAGATGGGCCGAGCTCAGCAGCCGGCCCCATCCGCCGGGGTCGGTCGTCGGGAATCCGCTCGCGAGCAGCAGGCGGCCTTGCAGCGTGTCCGCGACCTGGGGGCCGGCCCACGGCACGCCGGGATCGGCGGCAAGGGCCCACGCGGAGGCTGTGTGCAGCTGACGCCAGACGAGCGGGACCGCGAACACCGCGGCCGGAACGATGGTCCACACGACACGCGTGGTGCCGCGCGGACGCAGGATCGCGGTCAGCACGACGGAGAGCAGCCACAGCACGACGACCGCGGGCGCGAGCGAGGGGGCGCACGCGAGCACCGCGAGCACGAGCACGGATGCCGCGCCCGCCGCCGACCACGACCGGTGCGCGACGGCGCCGGCGAACAGCAGCCACGGCAGCAGCAGGTGCGCGATGACGGCGGACGGACGTCCCTGCGACAGCGCGGCCAGCAGAGAGGGGGCGAGCGCCCAGAGCACGCCGCCGGCGATCCGCAGCAGCGGACGGTCGGTCAGGCGGGTCGCGGCGAACCAGCCGCCGAGCACCGCCAGCGGCAGTGCGAGCACCCACAGCACCACGAGCGCGCGCGAGGGGTTCGTCGGTGCGAGCGAGCCGATCACGGCGACCACGGTGCTGAACGGGTCGGCCGGTGCGACCTCGTGCAGGCCGAGCGGCCGGAGCCCGTACGCGGCATCCGCCCAGAGGCGGGACACCGTCGCGTGCAGGGGCTGCAGTGCTCCCCCGGTGATCGACTTCCAGGCCAGCAGAGCGGGGAACATCGCGATGGACACGATGAGGGCGCCGAGCACGGCCCAGGCACCGCCGCCGGAGAAGAAGCGCAGGTCGGTGCGCGGATGCCCCTCGCGCGGCCCCTCCGATTCGCCGTCGAGCCGTTGCCGGGCCTGCGTCCGGGTGACGCGCAGCGGCGCGAGCCGGGCCCACGGCGTGGTGCGCGCGCGAC
>DATMTQ010000103.1:0-4148 GCA_035564095.1 Microbacterium sp.
GTCGGTGCCGGCGCCGCGGACGAATGCTCCGGATGCCGCGGGCGCGGCGAACCGCACCACGGCCCCGTCCGGTGCGGTGCGCACGTCGCCGCCGATGCCCTGGAAGTGGTCGGGGTGCGCCCGCTCGATCGGGATGACGGCATCCGCTCCCGCCGGGATGGCCGCGCCGGTCATCACCGGGTTGGCGTACCCCGGCTCGAGCAGGCCCGGTGCGTCGCCCGCCGCGGTCGTCGGGCCGACGCGCAGCACGGCGGGGGAGTCGGCGGATGCCGCGGCGACCTCCGCGCTGCGCACGGCGTACCCGTCCATCTGCGAGTTCGCGAACGGCGGCAGATCGATGGGACTCGGGAGGTCGGCGGCGAGTACGCGTCCGGCGGCGTCCGCGAGCGGCAGCGACTCGGCGCGTTCCGCGACCCGGGCGAGGAACGGGGCGAGCAGGTCGGCGGTGGCCTGCCGGTGTTCGAGGTGCGTGGGGATCATGTCATCCCCCCGCGAACGGCGGCAGCACGTCGACCGACCGGGAGATCGGGGTGGCGGGGTCGCGGCGCACGACGCCGTCGACGAGAAACGACCCGGAACGGAGCACGCGGGCCATAGCCGCGCCATACTGGGAGAGCAGGTGATCGCGCAGGGCGCCGACCGTGGGAGCCGCATCGACGAGGTCGACGAGTTCCTCCTCACGCCCGGCCGCTTCCGCGGCGGCGGCGAAGTACCGCACTGTGACCGTCACCATGGTCCAAGCTTACCCGTGATACGGAAAAAACCATCCATATTGCGGAAACTCCGAGGAACCCCATCGGTCTCGGCGCGTAGAGTTGGAGCATGCCCTCGTCCGCTGAACGGCCGCTCGTCGCGCCCGGTCCGGCACTGACCGCGGAGCAGTTCTCGCGGTACAGCCGTCAGCTCATGCTGCCCGGCTTCGGCGACACCGCCCAGCGGCGCCTGGGTGCGGCACGCGTGCTGATCATCGGCGCCGGGGGACTCGGCACCGCGGTCGCCCCCGTGCTCGCGGCATCCGGCATCGGCACCCTCGGCCTCATCGACGACGACGTCGTCGAGCTCAGCAACCTGCACCGCCAGCTCGCGCACGGCGTCGCCGACGTCGGGCGGCCCAAGGTCGACTCGCTCGCCGACGCGATCGCGGCGATCGATCCGGGATGCCGCGTCATCCGGCATCCGCAGCGCGTCACCGCGGCGAACCTTCCCGACATCCTCGACGGCTACGACGTGCTGGTCGACGGCAGCGACAACTTCCCCACGCGCTACCTCGCCAACGACGCCGCCGTGCTGGCCGGCGTGCCGCTCGTGTGGGGCGCGATCCTGCGGTTCCACGGGCAGGTCGGCGTCGCCTGGCACGGCCACGGCCCGACGTACCGCGACCTGTTCCCGAGTCCGCCGCCCGCCGACGAGGCGCTGTCGTGCGAGCTCGGCGGCGTGCTGCCCACCCTCTGCACGGCGATCGGCTCGTTCCTCGCGACCGAGGTCATCAAGCTCGTCACGGGCCTCGGAGAGCCGCTCCTCGGCCGCGTGCTCACGTACGACGCGCTCACCGCGCGCACCCGGGAGATCCCCTACGGCGTCTCCCCGGAGACCACCGCGATCACCGAGCTCGTCGACTACGACCTGTTCTGCGGAGTCTCCGACGACGGGGACCTCACCGCGCTCAGCGCCGCGGCCCTCGCCGGCAGGCTGCGTGCCGGAGAGCGGATGACCCTCCTCGACGTGCGCGAGCCCGAGGAGGTGGCGAGCCGCCGCATCCCCGGATCGGTCGCCGTGCCGCTCGGCGAGCTGCGCACCGGGGCGCCCGTGCCGGCGGAGGGCCCGTTCGTGCTGGTGTGCGAGCGCGACCCGCGGGCCCGGACGGCGGTGCGGCTCCTGCGCGAGCGCGGGCTGGCGGACGTGGCGTATCTCGCCGGCGGCATCCAGTCGTACGTCGCCGTCGGCGGCGAAGTCGAAGGAGACGACATTGTCTGAACAGGTGGTGGGCTTCGCGCTCATCAGCGAGACACCACTCGACGAGGCGGCCATCCGCGCCGCGGTCGAGGGGGATGCCAACGGCGCCGTCGTCATGTTCTGCGGCGTCGTGCGCGACCACGACGGCGGCAAGGCGGTGCGCTCACTCGATTACCGCGCGCACCCGGATGCCGCCCGCTTCCTCGCGGACTGCGTCGCGCGCGTGGCGGAGGAGACCGGATACGCGATCGCGGCATCCCACCGCATCGGCGACCTGAAGATCGGGGACGTCGCGCTGTTCGCGGCAGCCGCGGCCCCGCACCGCGGCCAGGCGTTCGACGCGTGCGAGCGCGTCGTGGAGCTCATCAAGCACGAGGTGCCGATCTGGAAGCGCCAGCACTTCGACGACGGCGTCTCGGAGTGGGTCGGCCTGTAGCGGCTTTCGGTCGCCCCGCGAGGTGCGCAGCGACGAGACGAAACGCGGGTGTCAGCCGCCGATGTAGCTCATCTCGACGCGGTGCCGCGCTTTGCGCAGCTCCGGCGTGAGCGAGGAGCGCACCTCGCTGTAGCGGTCGTCGCGCGCGCCCCAGATGCCGCCGAGGGCGGCGCGCAGCTCGGCGTCGGTCGCACCTCCCCGCAGCAGGGCGCGCAGGTCGTGGCCTTCCGTGGCGAACAGGCACGTGAAGAGCTTGCCCTCGGTGGAGATCCGGGCGCGGTTGCACGTGCCGCAGAACGCGTTCGTCACCGACGAGATGACGCCGATCTCGCCGCCGCCGTCGGCGTACCGCCAGCGCTTGGCGGTCTCGCCGGGCACGGCGGCATCCATCGGCTCGAGCGCGTGCACGGCGCTGATCCGCTCGACGATCTCGGCCGACGGCACGACCTCGTCCAGGCGCCATCCGTTGGTCGTGCCGACGTCCATGTACTCGATGAACCGCAGCGTGTACGGGGTGCCCCGGAAGCGCTCGGCCATCCGCACGATCTCGTGGTCGTTGAGCCCGCGCTTGACGACCATGTTGAGCCGGATCGGCCCGAGCCCCGCCTCGTGCGCGGCCTCGATTCCGGCGAGCACCCGGCTCACCGGAAAGCGCACGTCGTTCATCCGCTGGAAGAGGGCGTCATCGAGCGAGTCGATCGACACGGTGACCCGGTCGAGGCCGGCATCCTTCAGCGCCTGCGCCTTCACGGGCAGTGCCGAGCCGTTGGTGGTCAGCGCCAGCTCGAGCTTCTCTCCCGCCGGGGTGCGCAGCTCGGCGAGCCGGGCGATGAGGTCTTCGACGCCGCGGCGCAGCAGCGGCTCCCCGCCGGTGAGGCGCAGCTTGTGCACGCCGAGGGATGCCGCGGCATCCGCGATGCGCACGATCTCCTCGAACGAGAGCAGCTCCTCGCGGGGCAGGAACGCGTAGTCGCGGCCGAACACGGTCTTGGGCATGCAGTACACGCAGCGGAAGTTGCAGCGATCGGTGATCGAGATGCGCAGGTCGCGCAGCGGCCGGTTCAGGCGATCGGCGAGACCGGTGGATGCCAGCGCGCGAGCGCGGCGAACGCGATTGCGTCCGTCTGACGTCTCTGTCTCCGCAGGTGCGGAACCGCGCGTGATCGACACCTCGACCCCCTTACGGATCGACAACGGTAGCACCCGGATCTGGAATGTTGCCGCGCGTTCGTCGCCCTTCGACAGGCTCAGGGCGCGGGTACTTCGACGGGCTCAGGGGACCGGCTCAGGGTGCGGGCTCTTCGACCGTCACGGTGAGGCGCAGCCGTGCGCCGGGCGCGAGGCCGTCGGCGACGTCGGCGGGCACGACGAGCGGATCCTCCGGCTGCTCGACGGTGCGCACGCGCACGGCGCCGACGCCGTGCTCGATGCTCGCGATCGTCGCGGTCCATGCGGCCGGGGCGCCCAGCGCCGCGACGAACGCGGTCGACCGGCGCCGCAGCACGGCGTGCGTCGGCCCCTCGTCGACGACGCGCCCGGCCTGCAGCACGATCGTGCGTTCGGCGAGTTCGCGGGCATCCTGCGGGTCGTGGGTGACGAGCAGGATCGGGATGCCGGCATCCTTCGCGAACCCGGCCACCACCCGCCGGGCCTGCGTCGCCGTCTGCACGTCGAGCGCGGCGAACGGCTCGTCGAGCAGCAGGGCGTCGGGGGCGGCCGCGAACGCGCGGGCGATCGCGACCCGCTGCTGCTGCCCGCC
>DATMTQ010000104.1:0-3140 GCA_035564095.1 Microbacterium sp.
GGTCGGGGACGGGCATCCGTTCGAGCGCGCGGCTTACTCCGCGACGGCGACCTCGACCTCGGCGGTCTCTTCGGTCACCGGCTCGAGCGACAGCTTTCCGCGGTCGTCGACCTTGCCGATGCGCACGAGCAGCTTCTGGCCGACCGAGAGCACGTCGTCGACGTTCTCGACCCGCTTGCCGCCGGTGAGCTTGCGCACCTCGCTGATGTGCAGCAGACCGTCCCTGCCCGGCATCAGCGACACGAAGGCGCCGAAAGCGGCGATCTTCACGACGGTGCCGAGGAACTGCTCGCCGACCTCCGGGTTGTGCGGGTTGGCGATCGCGTTCACCTGGGCGCGCGCGGCCTCGGCCGACGGGCCGTCCACGGCGCCGATGTAGACGGTGCCGTCCTCCTCGATGGAGATGTCGGCGCCGGTCTCGTCCTGGATCGCGTTGATCGTCTTGCCCTTCGGGCCGATCAGTTCGCCGATCTTGTCGACCGGGATCTGCACGCTGATGACGCGCGGCGCGGTCGGCGCCATCTCGTCAGGCGAGTCGATCGCGCTCGTCAGCACGTTCAGGATCGTGATGCGGGCCTCGTGCGCCTGCTTCAGAGCAGCCCACAGCACCGACGACGGGATGCCGTCGAGCTTGGTGTCGAGCTGGATCGCGGTGACGAACTCGCTGGTGCCGGCGACCTTGAAGTCCATGTCGCCGAGGGCGTCCTCGGCTCCCAGGATGTCGGTCAGTGCGGCGTACCGGGTCTGGCCGTCGACCTCGTCCGAGACGAGGCCCATCGCGATGCCGGCGACGGGGGCGCGCAGCGGCACACCCGCGTTCAGCAGCGACAGGGTCGACGCGCACACCGAGCCCATCGACGTGGAGCCGTTGGAGCTGAGCGCCTCGGACACCTGACGGATCGCGTACGGGAACTCCTCGCGCGCGGGCAGCACCGGCACGAGCGCGCGCTCGGCGAGGAAGCCGTGGCCGATCTCGCGCCGCTTCGGCGAGCCCACCCGACCGGTCTCACCGGTCGAATACGGCGGGAAGTTGTAGTGGTGCAGGTAGCGCTTGTGCGTGACCGGCGACAGCGAGTCGATCTGCTGCTCCATCTTGAGCATGTTCAGCGTGGTGACACCCAGGATCTGGGTCTCGCCGCGCTGGAAGATCGCCGAGCCGTGGGCGCGCGGGATGACCTGCACCTCGGCGTCCAGCGGACGGATGTCCGCCAGGCCCCGGCCGTCGATGCGCACGCCGTCGGCGAGGATGCGTCCGCGGACGATCTTCTTGGTGACCGACTTGTAGGCGCCCGACACCTCGGCGTTCGCGGATGCCGGGAGCTCCCCCGCCTCGACGGCGGCCGCGACCTCGGCCTTGACACGGTCCTTGACCGCGTCGTCGGCGTTCTGACGCTCGATCTTGTCGGCGATCTGGTAGACGCCCACGAGCTCGTCGTAGACGCGACCGGCGACGAAGTCGTAGGTCTGCTGCGCGTACGGCGGGAACACCGGGTAGGGCTGGATCTCCTTGGCGGCGACGTTCGCCATCGCGGTCTGCGCGGCGACGAGCTCCTTGATGAAGGGCTTCGCGGCCTCGAGACCCTGCGCGACGACCTCTTCCGAGGGCTTCGTGGCGCCGGCCTTGATGAGGTTCCAGCTGTTCTCGGTGGCCTCGGCCTCGACCATCATGATCGCGACTTCGCCGTCGGGCAGCACGCGGCCCGCGACCATCAGGTCGAACACGGCGTCCTCGAGGAGCTTCGCGTTCGGGAACGCGACCCACTGGTCGGAGTGCTCGCCGTGACCCGGGACGAGCGCGAGGCGCACGCCGGCGATCGGACCCGAGAACGGCAGACCCGAGATCTGGGTGGATGCCGACGCGGCGTTGATCGCGAGCGCGTCGTAGAACTCGCCCGGCGCGATCGAGAGGACGGTGACGACGATCTGCACCTCGTTGCGCAGGCCCTCGACGAACGAGGGACGCAGCGGGCGGTCGATGAGACGGCACACGAGGATCGCCTCGGTCGACGGACGGCCTTCGCGGCGGAAGAACGAGCCGGGGATCTTGCCCGCGGCGTACGAGCGCTCTTCGACGTCGACGGTCAGCGGGAAGAAGTCGAAGCCTTCACGGGGGCTCTTGCCGGCGCTGGTGGCCGACAGCAGCATGGTTTCGCCGTCCAGGTAGGCGGCGACCGCACCCTGCGCCTGCTGGGCGAGGCGCCCGGTCTCGAACCGGACTGTGCGGGTGCCGAAGCGTCCATTGTCGAGGACGGCTTCAGCAGCGGTGATTTCCGGACCTTCCAAGAGGTCCCTCCTTCTTTGTTTAGGCTCGCACCGTCCGTATGACGGGCGAGCATGCCAGAGACCGCGGGCATCCGAGAGCCGCGCACCTGCGCGAGCATGACGCACTGCGGTCGCGTCCACCCTATCAGCGGGTTCCTGACCGGAGCCGGCGCGGGTGCATCCGGTCATCGACAAACCGGACCGATCGGCATAGCCTTGAGCGCATGCGCCTCACGCGCACCTCACGCCTCATACGTCACATCAGCATCAGCGCGGTCGCGATCGTGCTGGTGGGATGGGTCGTCCCCGCCGCGGTCGCCGCGGACGGGCCCGCGCCGTCCGCACCCGGCTATCCGACGTGGTCCGACGTCCAGCACGCCCGGCACAGCGTCGCGGCGACCGATGCCGAGGTGGCCGTCGTCAAGGCGGCGCTCGACCGCGCGCAGCAGGCATCCGCAGCCGCCACGGCGACCGCCTATCAGGCAGCGCAGGCGGCCCAGGTCGCCGATGACGCCCTCGCCGCCGCGACGACACGGGCCGACGCCCTCGAGCAGCAGGCGAACGCCGCGGCGTCCCGCGCCGGCACGGCCAAGGGTGCGGTCGGAGACCTCGCTGCGGTTCTCTTGCGCGCCAGCGGATCGGGCGAGCTCATGACCATCGCGACGTCCTCGCATCCCGGCGAGCTGCTCGCGCGGCTCGGCGTGCTGCAGGACGTCACCCGCAGCTGGAACGACACGGCGCGGGCAGCAGTGCTCGCCATGGCGACCGCGGCATCCCTGCGCGACCAGGCCGACCGCGCCCAGACGGCCCGCGCGAAGCTGGCGAAAGCGGCGGATGCCGCCTCCGCCACCGCCCGGGCGGACGCGCAGGCGGCGCAG
>DATMTQ010000105.1:0-3258 GCA_035564095.1 Microbacterium sp.
GCACCAGGCCGAGGGCGTGTGGGTGACCGACGTCGAGGGCAAGCGCTACCTCGACCTGCTGTCCGCCTACTCGGCGCTGAACTTCGGGCACCGGCATCCGGCCCTCGTCGCCGCCGCGAAGGAGCAGCTCGACCGGGTCACCCTCACAAGCCGCGCGTTCCACAACGACCGGCTGGGCGAGTTCGCCGAGGCGCTCACGGCCCTCTGCGGCAAGGACATGATGCTGCCGATGAACACCGGCGCCGAGGCGGTCGAGACCGGCATCAAGGTGGCGCGCGCGTGGGGCTACCGCGTGAAGGGCGTGCCGGCGGATGCCGCGGAGGTCATCGTCGCGCACGGCAACTTCCACGGCCGCACCACCACGATCGTGGGGTTCAGCGACGACGAGGATGCCCGTGACGGCTTCGGCCCGTTCGCGCCGGGCTTCGTCTCGGTGCCGTTCGGCGACGCGGATGCCGTTGCGGCTGCGATCACCCCGAACACGGTCGCGGTGCTCATCGAGCCGATCCAGGGCGAGGCCGGCGTCATCGTCCCGCCGGACGGCTACCTGCGCGCGGTGCGCGAGGCGTGCACCGCGAACAACGTGCTGATGATCGCCGACGAGATCCAGTCCGGCCTCGGCCGCGTCGGCGAGACGTTCGCGTGCGACCGCGAAGACGTCGAGCCCGACGTCTACCTGCTCGGCAAGGCGCTCGGCGGCGGCATCGTGCCGGTCTCCGCGGTGGTCGCGGACGCCGACGTGCTCGCCGTGCTGCGTCCGGGCGAGCACGGCTCCACGTTCGGCGGCAACCCGCTGGCTTCCGCGGTCGGCGTGAAGGTCGTCGAGATGCTCGCGTCCGGCGAGTTCCAGGAGCGCGCCCGCGCGCTCGGCGAGCACCTGGCCGCGCGGCTCGGGGAGCTCGTCGGGCACGGTGCGACCGCGGTGCGCGTGGCGGGCCTGTGGGCCGGTGTGGACGTCGACCCCGCCGTCGGCACCGGGCGAGAGGTCGCCGAGCGACTGCTCGCCCGTGGCGTGCTCGTCAAGGACACGCACGCGCAGACGATCCGCATCGCGCCGCCTCTCGTGGTGCGCGCGACCGAGATCGACTGGGCGGTCGAGCAGCTGAAGGTCGCGCTGGAAGGCTGAGCCCCGGCCCCAGCTCAGCCCAGCCCCAGCTCTGCGGCGATGCTGCGCAGGGCGGGGCGCACGTCGGGCGAGACGGGGACGACCTGCACGCACACGTGGTCCGCTCCCGCGGCCAGGTGGGCGCGGACGCGGGAGGCGACCGCGGCCGTATCGCCGTGGGCGACGATCGCGTCGACGAGGCGGTCGCTGCCGCCTCCCGCGACATCCTCCGCGGAGAAGCCGCCGCGCTGCATGGTGTTCGTGTAGTTCGACATCTTCAGATAGCGCTTCAGGAACCCGCGGGCGCTCGCCCGCGCCGACTCCGGATCGGGGTCGAGCACGACGGTCTGCTCCGGTGCGATCAGCGCGCCGGCGCCCAGCGCCGCCCGGGCCTGCGCGGTCTGGGCGGGCACCGTCAGGTACGGGTGCGTTCCCGCGCTTCGCCGGGCGGCCAGCTCCAGCATCCGCGGTCCGAGGGCCGACAGCACCCGGCGTCCGACGGGCACGCCGCCTTCATCGAGGACGTCGAGGTAGCGGCTCATCGCGTCGAGCGGTCGCACCCGCTCCGGGGTCGCCTCGCGGTGGCCGGAGCCGAGGCCGAGGTAGAGGCGGCCGCGATGCCGCGACTCGATGCGGTGGAACGAGTCCGCGAGCTCTGCGGCATCCGACTTCCAGATGTTGACGATCCCGGTGGCGACGCGCAGGTCGTCGGTCGCCTCGAGCAGTCGCTCGGCGGCCACGAGATCGGCACCGGGTGAGCCGCCCTGCCAGATCGTGCCGTACCCCATCCGCTCGATCTCGACGGCCAGGTCTGGGTCGACATCGGCGACACCTCGCCAGACCCCGACCGTCCCCAGTAGCTCGTTCCACTCGGTCATCGCGTTCCTCTCGACGTGGGTGCCCGCGGCGGCGCGGGCGACATCTCGGGGGAACGCGGCCCCTGCGGAGCCTATTCCGGCCGGGTCATCCCACTTGCACCTGCACGCTGTGCCAGCCGGTCGCCCCGTCCGGCGCCGGGGGCGCCACCGTGCCGGTCTGCATCGTGCCGTCTCCGTCGACGGCCCGGCAGCGGATCGTGTGCGCCCCCGCGGTCGCGTTCCACGGCAGCCGCCACTGCACCCAGGTGTCGGCGGACACCGCGGTGGCCAGCTGCGCGTGCTGCCACGGGCCGTGGTCGATCTGCACCTGCACACCGCCGATCGAGGTGTGCGGATGCCACGCCACCCCGGCGATCACCGTTCTGCCGGCGGTCACCCGGCCACCGTCCCGCGGCACGTCGATGCGCGACTCGAGCTTGATCGGCCCGCGCGGCGCCCAGCCGCGCTCCGTCCAATACGCCGTGGCATCCGCGAACCGGGTCACGTTCAGATCCACGACCCACTTCGTCGCGGACACATAGCCGTACAGGCCGGGCACCACCATCCGCACCGGGAACCCGTGCTCCGGCGGCAGCGGCTGTCCGTTCATGCCGACCGCGAGGATCGCCTCCCGGCGCGGGTCGGTGAGGGTCTCCAGCGGCGTGGATGCCGTGAACCCGTCGACCGACGTGGACAGCACCATGTCGGCATCCGGATGCACCCCGGCCTGCGCGAGCAGGTCGCGCACGGGATAGCCGAGCCAGATCGCAGTGGAGATGAGGTCGCCGCCGACGTCGTTCGACACGCACGACAGGGTCGCCGCGCTCTCGCGCAGCGGCAGGGCGAGCAGCTGCGGCCAGGTGAGGGTGACCTCGCGGTCGACGAGCCCGTGGATGCGCAGCTTCCAGGTGTCCGGGTCGACCTGCGGCACGACCAGGGCGGTGTCGATGCGGTAGAACTCCGCGTTCGGCGTGATCACCGGCGACAGGCCGGGCACGGCGAACGAGGCGGAGGCCGGCACCGCGACGGCGTTCACGGGGCGGGGGAGGTGCACGGCGCGGCGGATCGCGCTCGCGGCGCGCGAGCCGGACTGCATCGCCGTGCCGACCGCGGCTGCCGCGATGCCGACGAGCGCCGCGGTCGCGGTCCAGGCGAAGAAGCCGCGCCGGCTGGTGGAGCGTTGTGCAGGGGCCATCGCGGCGGGCGGCGGCGCAACCGGGGTGGCGGGCAGGCTTCCCCCTGGATAACGTCCCTCGACGCCGGGTGCCTCGGCGGTCGGCGCCCCGGCCGCGGATC
>DATMTQ010000106.1:0-3381 GCA_035564095.1 Microbacterium sp.
TCGCCGACGGACGCGCGCTGCGGCTGGGCGGGCCGCTGATCAAGGATGTCGCGGGGCTCTCGCTCATGAAGCTCTTCGTCGGCAGCGAGGGCACGCTCGGGATCATCACCGAGGTCACGCTCCGGCTGCTGCCCGCCCCGCCGCCGACGCGCGTCGTCGCCGCCTGGTTCCGCACGATCGACGATGCCGCCGCCGCGATCGCCGAGATCTCGACGACGATCCGCCCCAGCCTGCTCGAGTACATGGACGCCACGTGCATCCGTGCGGTCGCAGCGCAGCGCTCCGCCGACGGCACCCCGCTGCATCCTGGGCTGGACACCGCCGCGGCCGCCCTCGTGCTCGGCGGCACCGACGACCTGGATCCCGACGGCGGCGACGTCCGGTTCATGGTCGGGTCCTTCACCGCGCACGGCGCCTACATCGTGACCGAGTCCGACCGCGCGACCGGCGAGGCGCTCGCGGCGGCGCGACGGGCCGCGATCCCCGCCGTCGAGGCGCAGGGCCGGCTGCTGCTGTCGGACGTCGGTGTGCCGCTGCCGCGCCTGGCCGAGCTGCTCGACGGCGTCGCCCGGATCGCCGCGAACAACGACGTGACGATCGCGATGCTCGCCCATGCCGGCGACGGGAACACGCATCCGCTCGTGCTGTCGTCGTGGGATGACGCCGAGCTGGCCGAGCGCGCCGAGGCCGCGTACGGCGACGTCATGTCGCTCGCCGTCTCGCTCGGCGGCACGATCACCGGCGAGCACGGCGTCGGACGCATGAAGCGCCCGTGGCTGGGCGATCAGCTCGGCGACGACGTGCTGGAGGTGTCGCAGCGCATCAAGGACGCGCTGGATCCCGCCGGCATCCTCAATCCCGGCACGATCTTCGCGGCGAAGTAGCGGGTCAGGGCCGGACGAGCACCTTGATCGCCCGGCGCTCGTCCATGGCGCGGTAGGCCTCGGCGATCTCCGACAGCGGCAGTTCGAGATCGAACACCTTGCCGGGCTGCACGCGTCCGGACAGCACGTCGGGCAGCAGTTCGTCGACGTAGTTGCGCACCGGAGCCACGCCGCCGGCGAGCACCGTGTTGTTGCCGAACATCGGCCGCAGCGGCAGCTCCGGCCCGCCGTGCGGCACTCCGACGTAGCCGATGGTGCCGCCGGGGCGCACCGAGCGCACGGCCTGCTCCATCGACTCGGCGGTGCCGACGGCCTCGAGCACGGCGAGCGGGCCGATTCCGCGGAACAGCTCCTTGACGACCGCGGCGCCCGCCGCCCCGCGCTCCTCGACGATGTCGGTCGCGCCGAACTCCCGTGCGAGCGCCTGGCGCTGCGGGTTGCGCGACATCGCCACGATGCGGGATGCCCCGAGCCGGTGCGCGGCGAGCACGGCGGAGAGCCCCACCGCGCCGTCGCCGACGACCGCGACCTCGGAGCCGGCGGCGACCCGCGCCGCGTGGGCGGCGTGGTGACCGGTGCCGAAGACGTCCGACAGGGTGAGCAGGTGCGGGATGAGCTCGTCGGTCAGCCGATCGGCGGGCACGACGGCGAGCGAGCCGTCGGCGTGGGGAACGCGGATGAGCTCGGCCTGGCATCCCTCGTACCACCCGAGCTCGAGGCACGAGGAGCTGAACCCGGAGCGGCAGATCTCGCACGTGAAGTCGCAGTCGTAGAACGAGCCGATGACGAAGTCTCCGACCTGCACGTTCTCGACGTCGGCTCCGGCCTGCTCGATGACGCCGACGAACTCGTGTCCCATGCGGCGCGGCGAATCGGTCGGGGTGACGCCCCGGTAGCCCCACAGGTCGGACCCGCACACACACGCGGCCACGACGCGTACGACCGCGTCGCGTCCCGTCTGCAGCTGCGGGTCGGGAACCTCTTCGAGCCGCACATCGCCGGCCCGGTACATCACAGTGGCACGCATACGGCCGAGCCTACGCGCCCGCGCGTGAGCCTCGCGTGTACCTGGCGCGCGCGTGGACCTGGCCCGCGCCCCGACCTGGACCGCGCCCTGAGCCTGTCGAAGGGCAGACCCCGGACGCGAGACGCTTCGACAGGCTCAGCGACCGAGGCAGCTCAGCGACCGGGGCGGCTCACCGCACGCGCCGCCCGCGCACCAGGTCGATGAGGTGCGGCAGCACCTCGCCTGCGCGCAGGCCGTTGTGCTCGTGCTCGCTGGTCACCCACGGCGTGACGCCCGGCAGCAGCCGCGCGGTCTCGAGCGAGAACTCCAGCGGCACGTACAGATCGTTGACGTACACGGCGGCGGCACCCGGAACGCCGCACGCCGCGATCGCGTCCGCGTCGTAGAGCTTCGGCCATTCGTGGTCCGCGAGCGCCAGCACCACGTCCCGCCACGGGCGCAGACCCGGAACCGTGTCGATCCAGTCCCTCCGCACATGCTCGCCGGTGAGCAGGGTCACGTCCTCGCGGAAGTCCTGCGGCTCCACCCGGTCCGCCGACCAGCGGGTCGCGAAGCCGTCCGCGTAACTGGACTCGTGGAACACGTAGTACAGCGGGTTGCGTGCGTCGAAGGGCAGAGCGGATGCCAGGTCCCAGCGGAACGCGTTGGTGCCTGGGTCCTGCTCGAGCAGCTGCCACAGGTTCTGCCAGCCGTCGTTGGAACCCAGCAGGAACCCGAGGGAGCGCAGTCGTGACACCGCGACGACCTCGCCGTCGGGCAGCACCAGGTCGCCGGCGTCCGCGAGGTCGGCGAGCCGACGCACCGCGGTGCGGTGCGCCGGGAAGCGCCAGTAGTAGCGCTCGGAGGCATCCCGCATCTTGTCGTACGTGAGCGAGTAGACGTCGTCGGGATGCCGCCCCACGGCGCTGAGCCCGCCGGTGAAATACACCTCGGCGAGGGATGCCGGGTGGCTCGACAGGTAGGCGAGCGTCGTGAATCCCCCGAACGACTGGCCCAGTACGCTCCACGCCGCAGCGCCCAGGTGCTCCCGCAGAGCTTCGCAGTCGAGCACGATCGAGTCGGCGCGGAGGTGCGTGATGTGCTCCACGAGAGCGTCCGTGCCGCGTTCGAGATCGCGGTCGCCGACGGGGGTGGAGCGTCCCGTGCCGCGCTGGTCGAGCATGACCACGCGGTATTCCCGGAGCGCGGCATCCAGCCAGCTGGGCGACGTCGGCGCGTGCAGCGTCCGCGGCGCCTCATGGCCGGGGCCGCCCTGCAGGAACACGAGGAACGGCAGGTGCTCTCCGCCCTCGCGACTGACAACGGCGGCGAAGAGCTCGATCGTGCGCCCGTCGCCGGGATTCGCCCAGTCCAACGGCACCGGGATGGTGTGCTCTTCGACGACGAGATCTTGGAGATGGCGAACGACGACAGTCATTCCTCGAGCCTAGAACGCGGCCCGACGGCACGCGAGAAACACCCCCGGAAACG
>DATMTQ010000107.1:0-8575 GCA_035564095.1 Microbacterium sp.
AGCGTCGCGGGGTCGAGGCCCGCGGCCCGCCAGGCCTCGTCGAAGGTGACCCCGTCGCGGTCGGTGCGGGCGCGCACGGCCTCCGGGTCGGATGCTCCGGACAGCAGCCGGGAGCCGAGGCAGGGCAGCCCGAACCGGCTGCCCTCCTCTTCGGCGAACGCGACCACCGCGACCGGGCGAGCCGGGCGGAAGCCCTCGGCCTGCAGCAGCGCGACCGCTTCGAGTGCGCTGACGACCCCGAGCGGGCCGTCGTAGGCGCCGCCGCCGGGGACCGAGTCGAGGTGGCTGCCGGTGGCCACCGCCTGCGGTCCGCGCGCGCCCCACCACGCCCACAGGTTGCCGTTGCCGTCCTGCTCCACCTCGAGCCCCAGGTCGGCCGCCGAACGGCGGAACCAGGCCCGCAGGGCGAGGTCCGCATCGTCCAGCAGATGCCGGGAGTATCCGCCGCGCACCGGGTCGCGGCCGATGTCGGCGATCTCGGCCATTCGGGAGGCGACTCCCGGGGACATCCTGTCGGCGACGCCGGAGCGTGCGCGGATCGTCATGTCAGGCGTCCAGCATGGGGATCTTGAGTCCCCGCTCGCGGGCGACGTCCTTCGCGTGGTCGTACCCCGCGTCGACGTGCCGCATGACACCGGTGCCGGGGTCGTTCGTGAGCACGCGCTCGATCTTCTGCGCGGCGAGCTCCGAACCGTCGGCGACGGTGACCTGGCCGGCGTGGATGGAGCGGCCGATGCCGACGCCGCCGCCATGGTGGATCGACACCCAGGCCGCACCTGAGGCGGTGTTCAGCAGCGCGTTCAGCAGGGGCCAGTCCGCGATGGCGTCCGAGCCGTCCTTCATGGCCTCCGTCTCGCGGTAGGGGCTGGCCACCGAGCCGGAGTCCAGGTGGTCGCGGCCGATCACGATCGGGCCGGACAGCTCGCCGGAGGCGACCATCTCGTTGAACTTGAGTCCGGCGAGGTGGCGCTCCTTGTAGCCCAGCCAGCAGATGCGGGCGGGCAGGCCCTCGAAGTGCACCTTCTCGTCGGCCTTCTCCAGCCAGCGGTGCAGCGCGGCATCCTCCGGGAAGAGCTCGGCGACGGCGCGGTCGGTCTTGCGGATGTCCTCCGGGTCCCCCGAGAGCGCCACCCAGCGGAACGGGCCGCGCCCCTCTTCGAACTGCGGGCGGATGTAGGCGGGCACGAAGCCCGGGAAGGCGAACGCGCGGTCGAATCCGCCCAGCTCCGCCTCGGCGCGGATCGAGTTGCCGTAATCGAACACGGCGGCGCCCTGGTCGAGGAAGCCGACCATGGCCTCCACGTGCGCGGCCATGGCGCGACGCGCCTGGACGGTGAAGCCCTCCGGGTCGGCCGCGGCGGCATCCTTCCAGTCCTCGAACGACACCTCGATCGGCAGGTAGGCGAGCGGGTCGTGGGCACTGGTCTGGTCGGTGACGATGTCGATCGGCACACCACGGCGCAGCAGCTCCGGGAAGATGACCGCGGCGTTGCCGACGACGCCGACGGACAGCGCCTCGCCGGCCTCCTTGGCACCCACGGCGCGCGCGATCGCGGCATCGAGGTCGGTGGTGTACTCGTCGAGGTAGCCGTGCTCGACACGGCGGGCGAGGCGGGACTCGTCGACGTCCACGATCAGCACGGCGCCGTCGTTGAGCGTCACGGCCAGCGGCTGCGCGCCGCCCATGCCGCCGGCACCGCCGGTCAGGGTCAGGGTGCCCTTGAGGGAGTCCTTGCCGAGCGAACGGGCCACGGCCGCGAACGTCTCGTAGGTGCCCTGCAGGATGCCCTGCGAGCCGATGTAGATCCACGAGCCGGCGGTCATCTGGCCGTACATGGTGAGACCCAGGTCCTCGAGGCGGCGGAACTCGGGCCACGTGGCCCAGTCGCCGACGAGGTTCGAGTTGGCGATGAGCACGCGCGGCGCCCACTCGTGGGTGCGGAACACGCCGACCGGCTTGCCGGACTGCACCAGCAGGGTCTCGTCGGGCTCGAGCTCGTCCAGGGTGCGCACGATCGCGTCGAACGCCTCCCAGCTGCGGGCGGCCTTGCCGGTGCCGCCGTAGACCACGAGGTCTTCGGGGTGCTCGGCGACCTCGGGGTCGAGGTTGTTCTGGATCATGCGCTTGGCGGCCTCGGCGCCCCAGCTCTTCGCGGTGCGCTCGGAACCGCGGGGCGCGCGGACGACGCGCGTCTCGGCGTTGGTGCTCATCAGTTCTCCTTGGTGTTGTTGAAGGCGGCGGCGGCGACGGCGCCGCTGATCACGAGTTCGGTGACGCCCTCGATGTCGGGCGAGACGAAGTGGTCGGGGCCGGGGCCCGCAACGATGGTGCGCACGAGGTCGCGCACGGCGCCGGTGGCCGATCCCGGCTGCAGCGGGGCGCGCAGGTCGAGCGCGCGGCATCCGGTGACGACCTCGATCGCGAGCACGCGGGAGAAGCCGTCGATGGCGCGACGGAGCTTGCGGGCCGCGGCCCAGCCCATCGACACGTGGTCCTCCTGCATGGCCGACGAGGGGATCGAGTCGACGGATGCCGGGACGGCGAGGCGCTTGAGCTCCGAGACGATGCCGGCCGCGGCGTACTGCGCGATCATCAGGCCCGAGTCGACGCCGGCCTCGTGGGCGAGGAACGGCGGCAGGTCGCGGTTGCGAGCGACGTCGAGGGCGCGGTCCGTGCGGCGCTCCGAGATGGATGCCACGTCCGCGACGGCGATCGCGAGGAAGTCCAGCACGTACGCGACGGGGGCGCCGTGGAAGTTGCCGTTGGACTCGACGCGGCCGTCCAGCGTCACCACCGGGTTGTCGACGGCCGAGGCCAGCTCCCGCTCGGCGATCATGCGGGCGTGGGCGGCGGTGTCGCGGGCGGCGCCGTGCACGATCGGCGAGCAGCGCAGCGAATAGGCGTCCTGCACGCGGCCGTCCTCCGGGCCCTTGTGCGAGGCGATGATCGGCGAGTCGCCGAGGAGGGCGCGCAGGTTGGCGGCGGACGTGCCCTGCCCGACCTGGGGGCGCAGGGCCTGCAGGTCGGCGGCGAACACGGCGTCGGTGCCCAGCTGGCTCTCCACCGACAGGGCGGCGGCGAGGTCGGCGGTGTCGAGCAGGATCTGCAGGTCGTGCAGGGCCAGCAGCAGCATCCCGAGCATGCCGTCGGTGCCGTTGATGAGGGCGAGGCCCTCCTTCTCGCGCAGCTCGACCGGCGCGATGGCGGCGGCGGCGAGGGCCTCGGCAGCATCCATCGCGGTGCCGGCGGCGTCGCGCACGCGGCCTTCGCCGGTGGCGGCGAGGGCGACGTGGGACAGGGGGGCGAGGTCGCCG
Organism: Microbacterium sp.; assembly: GCA_035564095.1. Lineage (GTDB taxonomy): Bacteria > Actinomycetota > Actinomycetes > Actinomycetales > Microbacteriaceae > Microbacterium. Next base: position 3,316 of record DATMTQ010000107.1, read on the forward strand.
GAGCAGCCGAGCGAGCCGTACTCGCGCACGATCGGGGTGATGCCGGCGTTCAGCATCCCGGCGTAGGTCTCGACGACCACCGGGCGCACGCCGGTGCGGCCGGTGGCGAGGGTCTGCAGGCGCAGCAGCTGGAGGGCGCGAACGACCTCGCGCTCGACCTCGGGGCCGGTGCCGGCGGCGTGCGAGCGGATGAGGCTGCGCTGCAGCTGCACGCGGCGCTCCGGCTCGATGAACTTGGTGGCGAGGGCCCCGAAGCCGGTGGAGATGCCGTAGTGCGGCACCGGGTCGTCGGCGAGGGCCTCGATGAGGGCGCGGGATGCCGCGACGCGCTCGAGGGCCGCAGGGGCGATCTCGACACGCGCGCCGAAGCGGGCGACGGCGACGACGTCGGCAGGGGTGAGCACGTCTGCGCCGACGACGACGGAAGCGAGAGCGGTGAGGGTCATGTTCTGATTCCACACCGAACGGGATGCCCGCGGGAGGGGTTTGTGGCATCATGTGTCTGGCATGTCAGACAATCGACCATCCCCAGACGCAGTCCACGGATCGCTGCCGCGCTCCGCGGAGCCCCGGCGTCCGGGGCCCCAGGTCCCCGCCGCGGATCAGACGCTGCGGATCCTCACGTATCTCGCCCGCCAGCCGGCTCCCGTGCCCGCGGCGGCGATGGCGCAGGCCCTCGGCATCCCGCGCTCGAGCATCTACCACCTGCTCGACGCGCTGTCGCAGCACGGCTACGTCGTGCACGTGCCCGCCGAGCGACGCTGGGGGCTGGGCACGGCGGCGTTCGAGCTCGCCGGCGGCTACAGCCGGCAGCAGCCCATCGCACGGCTCGGCCGGCGCCTGGTCGCCACCCTCGCCGACCGCACCGGCGAGAGCGCGCATCTGGCCATCATGAGCGGCCGCGACGTCGTGTACATCGTCGAGGAGCGCGCCCCTCGGCGCCCGGCCCTGGTCACCGACGTGGGCGTTCGCCTGCCCGCGCATCTCACGGCGACCGGCCGCGCCATGCTCGCGGCCCTGCCCGCGGCGCAGATCCGCGCACTGTTCCCGGATGCCGCGAGCTTCATCGACCGCACCGGCCGCGGGCCCGGCACGCGTGCCGCGCTGCGGGAGGTGCTGCGCCAGGTGCGCGCCGACGGCTACGCCACCGAGGACGGCGAGATCACGCTGGGCCTGCGCTCGATCGGCGTCGCCGTGCTCGACCACGCCGGCTGGCCGGTCGCCGCCGTCGCGGTCACGTGGCCCGAGGAGGCCGATCGCGAGCCGGCATCCCTGGTCCCGGCGATCCGGTCCGCGGCCGCGGAGCTGCAGCGGCGCCTGTACGGCCGCTGACGCGGCCGGCCGGTGTCAGTCGACCCGCGCGACGGTGCCGCCCGTGAGTCGGACGAGCTCGTCGTACGTCAGCGGGAAAACGGTGTGCGGGGTGCCGCCCGCCGCCCAGATCTCGGGGTAGGCGGACAGCGCCTCGTCCACGATCGTCCGGATCGGAGCGGGATGCCCGGTCGGGGCCACTCCCCCGATCGCCTGACCCGTCGCCGCACGCACCTGCTCGGGCGTCGCCCGGGCGATCCTTCCGGTGCCGAGACGGGCGGCGAGCGCCTTCGTGTCGACGCGGTGCGCCCCGCTGGTCATCACCAGCAGCGGGGCGTCGTCCGCCCAGAACACCAGGCTGTTCGCGATCGCCCCGACCTCCACGCCGACGGCCGCCGCGGCCTGCTGCGCCGTGGCGGCGGAGTCCGGCAGCACCACGATCTCGCCGGGGATGTCCACCGCGCGCAAGGCGTCGTGCACGAGCAGGCTGCGGGCGGGCAGATTCACGGTCACCCCGTCAGCCTAGCCAAGCCGTGCCGTGCAACCGTCCTCGGCCTGAGCAGCCCGGGCCGCAGCTACCTGCGACGCTCAGGCATCCCTCGCCTGGGACGTTACGCAGGGGATACAGGCGGCCCCAGCGCCACGCACCGGCTCACCGCCCAGCGGCCCTGGACAACGTGCCGCCGCGATGGACGACTGCGGACCGCCCTCGCGCGAGCAGCCCCGCCAGTGCCGCCTTGACATCGTCGCGATGCCACATGATGTCCTCAGCGACCGGCCGGTAGGTCGCATAGCCGAGCGCGGCCGCCACCTGGTCGCGGCGCAGATCCCCCCGGCGCTGCTTCCAATCCGAGTGGAACTCCGCGCTGTCGCACTCGACGATCAGCCAGCCGTCCAGCACCAGGTCGACACGCCCCACCCCGTCGATCGGCACCTGCACCTCGACGACGGCGCCCAGCTCTCGTGCGATCAGCCGCACGATCGTCTCGGGGCCGGATTCCGATCGGGTGTCGATCAAACGCCGCGCCCGGCGGCAGCGCCGCGGGAGCGCCCCGAACAGATCGTCGAGGTCCCCGATGGCGAGCACCCCGAGGTGCACCGCCGAGTCGATCGTCGCAACACCCTCATGCCACGGCTGCGCCCGCACGGACTGGACGACCGCGTCGAACGCCTCCACGCTGCAGGACCTGGGATGCGGCGCGCGGAGAAGGACGCCCCGCTGCACCGCGGTTCCTTCCGGCACCGGGCGGAGACGCGACGATGTCGGCTCGATGTGGACGTGCGTGGCGGTGTTCTTCAGAATGAACACGCCACGGCGCTGCAGCTCCGATGAGCCGCACAATCGTCCGCCGGCCTGCACCGCGGCGGCGCATGCCTCCGGCAGTCCGGGCTCGCCGTACACGCCCTTCCGCAGGCGGAGGAACCGGCCCGCGGCAACGGCCCGCGCCAGACGCTTCGGCGTCCATCCCTCCGCGGCGAGGTCCCGCGCGCGGACGAACCGCGGGGCATCGCCCGTATCGATCATCTTGGTCATGCATCGACACTGTGCGCCGGGTCGGCATGCCCGCCATGGCCCCGACGCGTCTGGGGACAACACGCCCCTCCGGGCCGATGCCGCGGGACCTGGGGACGGATGACAGGGCCGTCAGGGCATGAGGCACTGCCAGCGCCGGCGATCCGCCCCTCACCCCTGCACAACGTCCCACCGCCCGGCCGGCGTTCCGGCGTGGCTCGAAGACGGCCCGCGTCTGCCCGCCCAGTCGGTGCGGCGAAACCTCGGGACGTTCTGCAGGGCCGTCGGTCCGAGCCTGGCGGCCCGCACCCGCAATACGCCCGTCGGCCCTGTACAACGCGCCGGGCCGGCCTGCGTCAGGCGGCGCGGGCGGCGGCGTAGCCGGCCTCCGCCACGGCGGCGATGACCGCCGCGTCGTCGACGGGTCCGGATGCCTCGACCACCAGCCGGCCCGTCGCAGCACTGGCGTCCGCGGATGTCACGCCGGGGACGGCGCCCACCTCGCTGCGGATCGCGGCCTCGCAGTGCCCGCACGACATGCCGGTCACCTGGAACTCGATCGTGGTCATCGCCTCACCTCTCTGCTACCGATACCCCCAGGGGGTACCTGAGCCACTCTACGGCATCCGGCGCGCCGGGGCGCGCCCGTCGCCGAAATTCCGGGACTCAGTACCGGGTCGGCTGGGACTCAGTTCCAGACCCGGAATCGCCGTGGCATGATGGTCAGCACCGGCGGCGAAGCCGGTGCCCACCTGCGATGACGCATGACGAAGGGGAGCCTCCTCGTGTTCGAAAGCCCGTACCCCGACATCGAGATCCCCGACCTCAGCATCTACGACTACCTGTTCGGAACGCTGGACGACGACGAGCTCGCCCGAATCGCGCTCATCGATCCCGCCAGCGGCACGCAGACGACATATCGCGCTCTCCGCGCACAGATCGACGCGTTCGCCGGCGCCCTCGCCGTGCGCGGCGTCGAGGTCGGCACCGTGGTGGCGCTCCTGTGCCCCAACATCCCGTCGTTCGCCACCGTCATGCACGGCGCGCTGCGTGCCGGCGCATCGGTCACCACCGTCAACTCGCTGTACACGGCGCCCGAGGTGGAGAAGCAGCTGCGGGATGCCCGCGCCACGTGGCTCGTCACGGTGGGCGCGTTCCTGCCGCAGGCGACCGCCGCGGCCGAGGCGGCGGGAATTCCGCCCGAGCGCCTCATCGTGATGGACGGAGCCGACGGACATCCCGGCCTCGGGCAGCTCATCGGCGAGCAGAACCCGCCTCCGCAGATCTCCTTCGACCCGGCGACGCACATCGCCGTGCTCCCCTACTCCTCCGGCACCACCGGCATCCCCAAGGGCGTCATGCTCAGCCATCGCAACCTGGTCGCGAACGTGCAGCAGTGCCGGGCCAGCCTCAACCTCGACGCCTCGGACCGGGTGCTGGCGGTGCTCCCCTTCTTCCACATCTACGGCCTGACCGTGCTGCTGAATCTGGCGCTGCGCCAGCGCGCCAGCCTCGTGACGATGGCGAAGTTCGACCTCGTCGAGTTCCTCACGAACATCCAGCGCTTCGGATGCACGTACCTCTACATCGCACCGCCGATCGCGGTCGCCCTGGCCAAGCATCCGATCGTCGACCAGTACGACATCTCCACGGTGCACACGGTCTTCTCCGGCGCCGCCCCGCTCGACGCCGAGACCGCCGAGGCCGCCGGCCGCCGCATTCACGCCCGCGTCCTGCAGGGCTACGGGATGACCGAGTCCAGTCCCGTCTCGCACGCCATCCCCGTCGACGTCGACGGCATCCCGGTCAGCTCGGTGGGGTACCTCCTGCCGAACATGCAGGCCAAGCTCGTCGATCTCGACACCGGTGCGGAGATCACCGAGGTCGGCCCCGACGGCGTCACGGCGCGCGGCGAGCTGTGGATGCGCGGGCCCAACATCATGCTCGGATATCTCGACAAGCCGGATGCCACCGCGCAGACCCTCGACGCCGACGGCTTCCTGCACACCGGCGACGTCGCGGTGTACGACGCGGCGGGCTATTTCTCGATCGTCGACCGCGCGAAGGAGCTCATCAAGTACCACGGGTACCAGATCGCGCCGGCCGAGCTGGAGGCGCTGCTGCTCGGCCACCCGAAGGTGATGGATGCCGCCGTCATCGGCGTGCTCGACGACGAGCATCAGGAGGTGCCGAAGGCGTTCGTCGTGGCCCGCCCCGACTCGGGGCTCACCGCCGACGAGGTCATGACGTTCGTCGCGGAGAACGTCGCCCCGCACAAGAAGGTGCGCCGGGTGGAGTTCATCGAGCAGATCCCGAAGTCCAGCGCCGGCAAGATCCTGCGCAAGGACCTCCGGGCCCGCGAGGCCGCGGCCTCCTAGGTCGCGCCGCTCGCCGCGGGACGACCGGCACCGGCCGGCGGGACGCTGCCGCGGCGCG
>DATMTQ010000108.1:0-16131 GCA_035564095.1 Microbacterium sp.
CACGCCGTCGCGACGCGAGCCGATGAGGTGGTGCTCGTCGATGAGCCGGTGCACGCGTCCGAGCGGCTCGGACAGCACCTCGACGAGTTCCGGGAGGGTGCGGGCGCCGTACGGCAGCCGGCCGACCGCGGCGCGCACGGACGCGGCATCCGTCGCCCGTCCGACGACGAGCACGACGACGGTCGCGTCGGCCACGTCGGCGGCGATCGCGCCGGCGAGGTCGACGAGGCTGCGCCGTCCGCGGCTGAACCGGATGCCGGACAGCGTGTCGAGCAGGCGCTTGCCGGTGGACGCCTGGACGCTGCGGCCCTGCGTGAACAGCTCCACCTGCATGGAGTCCGCGACGCCGCGCAGCCCGATGGAGCCGGCGACGGACACGGCGAGCTCGAACTCGTCGGCGTCGCGGTAGTCGTGCGGGCTGCGGGACAGGCCGATCACGAAGTGCGACCGCCGGGTCTGCTCGTATTGGCGCACCATGACCGTGCCGGTGCGCGCCGAGGAGCGCCAGTGCACATGCCGCAGGTCGTCGCCGGGCTGGTACTCGCGCAGGGCGTGGAACGACACGTCGTCGGGGGCGAGGTCTGCGGTGGGCATGCCCTCGAGGTCGCGCAGGAACCCGAGCGACTGCCCGTCGAACAGAGTGGTGCGCGGGTGCACGTACAGGTCGACGGGCTCGTCGGTGCTGTGCACGCGCTCGAAGAGGCCGAGCGGGTCGCCGCGGACGACGCTCACCGGGCCGACCTTCAGGATGCCGCGGCGCTGCGTCGGGATGGCGAACAGCTCCTCGACGCTCTCGCCGGGCGCCAGGCGCTTCACCGAGAACGAGCCGCGCCCGTGCCCGACCGGCAGCACCACCCGCGAGGGCAGGATCGAGCGCTGCGACGGGTTCGAGAGGGTGAGGGCGCCCACGGCCCGCTCCCCGACGACGACGCGGGTGCGATTGAGGTCGAGACCGACGTCGTACGCGGTGCGGCCGATGAGGAAGAAGAGCGACGCCCCCAGCGCCGCGGTGAGCACCACGGCGGCGGTGAACAGCTCGACCCAGCCGTACAGCAGGGCGAGCAGCCACAGCACCACGGCGGTGCCGATGAGCACCCACGCGATGGGACGCACGACGCGGGCGGCGGCGCGCAGCCGGCGGCGCGCGAGCACCCACAGCGACTGCAGCAGCACGCCGACGCCGACGTGCTGCTCCGGCGAGCCGGGTGCAGTGGCCGTGGGGGCTGTCATCAGGCCGCGGTCCGGGCCTGCGGTGCGGCGACGGTCTGCAGCGCGCGGGCGACGACGGATTCCCCGGTGATGCCGGCGAACTCGGCCTCCGGGTCGAGCACCAGGCGGTGGGTCCACGTCGGGGCGACGAGCGCCTTGATGTCGTCCGGGATCACGTAGTGACGGCCCTGCGCGGCGGCCCACACCTTGGCGAGGCGGATCATCGACAGCGAGCCGCGCACCGAGACGCCGAGGCGCGTGGAGGTGTCCTCGCGCGTGGCTTCGGCGAGCTGGGCGGTGTAGCGGAGCACCGCGGACTCGACGTGCACGGAGGCGGCGAGGTCGGCCATGTCGGCGACGGCCGCCGTGGTGATCACCGGGGTCAGGTGCGCCGACGGGTTGCGGTCGGCGGCGCCGGCGAGGATCCGCTCGGCGACGGCCAGGTCGGGGTAGCCGATCGAGGTTTTGATGAGGAAGCGGTCCAGCTGCGCCTCGGGCAGCTTGTACGTGCCGGCCTGCTCGATCGGGTTCTGCGTCGCGATGACCAGGAACGGGCGTCCCACCTCGTGCGGGTGGCCGTCGACGGTCACGCGCGACTCCTCCATGACCTCGAGCAGCGCCGACTGCGTCTTCGGCGAGGCGCGGTTGATCTCGTCGGCCAGCACGATGGACGCGAAGATCGGGCCGCGGTGGAACTCGAAGCTGCGGTTCGCCTGGTCGTAGATCGTCACGCCGGTGACGTCCGAGGGCAGCAGGTCGGGGGTGAACTGGATGCGGCTCGACGTGCCCTGCACCGTGGCGGCGAGCGCCTTGGCGAGGCTCGTCTTGCCGGTGCCCGGGGCATCCTCAAGCAGCACGTGCCCCTCGGCGAGCATGGCCGCGAGCACGAGGCTCACGATGTCGCGCTTGCCCATGAGCGCCTGGTCGACGTTGTCGACCAGGCGCGCGAAGGTGCCCTGGAACCAGGCCGCCTGTTCCGGTGTCATCGTCATGTGTTCGTCCTTGCGTCGCGTGCGGTCAGTGCGGAAGGAGGAGCACTGTGACCCGAACGCGGCGCATCGTCGTGCCATCGGAATGCGGGCATGCGGAAGTATCCCTCCCGGTGTCAGCGGTCGGTCCCGCACCCCCCGGCGCGGCACCCAGCGGATTCATCCTAGCTTCCGATGTTCTGTACACCCGTGGGGATGTTTCCCCATCGAGGCACGGGACGCCGGGCGGATGCCGGTCAATACCAGGTCACCTTCTTGCTGTCGCCGAAGCCGCTGATGGTCACCCAGAACTGGTCCACGCCCGCCTGGCCGCCGTAGTAGCAGGTGAGGTCGACAGTGCCGTCCTGCGGGAAGTTGTAGTTCTTCCCGCCCCACGTGCCGCCGTACGGGCCGGTTCCGTTGCACGTCACGTAGTGCGTGCCGGCCGGGAAGTTGTGCACCGTGACCGTTCCGTAGGCGCACGTGGCGCTGCTGCAGTCGGACCAGCTCCCCGATGCGCCCTTGCCGGCCTGGGCGGTCGGCTTCGGCGCCGCGACCGTGGTCGCCGAGTCGCTCGCCCAGTTGGACCACTGCCCGGCGGCATCCTGCACCTGCACGCGGATCGTGTGCGTCTCGCTGTAGCCGTAGCTGCGCGTGCGGCTGCCGCTGGTCGCAGTGGTGGCGAGCCGGCTGCCGTCGATCTCGACGTGCGCCGAGACGATGGCGCGGCCGTTCGGGGCCGGCGGCGACCAGCTGAAGGTGATGTCGGTCCCGCTCGCCGTGGCAGAGACGTTCGGGGTGCCCGGCGGGCCGTACGGCACGGCCGCGTTCGAGGAGCCGGAGGGGGCGCCGGTGTAGCTGGCGCCCTCGATGCTCGAGTACGCGCGCACGCGCACGGTGTAGCTCTGCCCGTTGGTGAGCCCTGTGATGGTGTTCGAGGTGCCCGCCCACCGGCCCTGCCAGCCGCCGCCGTTGAGCGAGTACTGGTACCGCAGCTCCGACGGGTTCGCGCCGTTGGTGTCGCTCGGCGCCGCATACGTGACGGCCAGCGTGCCGTTGGCTCCGGTCGCCTGCGCGCTGGGCGTGCCCGGGGCACCGGGAGCCGTGAACGCGCGGATCGGTGCGGACGTCGGCGAGTTCGCTCCCCAGCCCGCCTTGTTCTGGGCGCGCACGCGGAACGTGTAGTCGGTCGTCGAGGTGTCCATCGTCACGGCCTGGCTGGTCTGCGAACCGGGCACCGGGATCGTGCGCACCACGGTGGAGCCCTGCAGCACGTCGAGGTCGTAGTTCGAGATCGCGTCGCCGTTGGATGCCGGCGCGTTCCACGACACCTGCATCTGCGCCTGCGATCCCACCGGCGCGAGGCGCTGCGTGGTGGGCGCGCCCGGGGCATCCGGCGCCTTCGCGGGCACCTCGCTCGCAGACCAGTCCGACCAGCTCGACGGCTTGGGCGCCTTGTTCACGGCCTGCACCTGCACCTGGTACGCGACACCGTTCTCGAGGCCCTTCCACACCGTGGAGTTGCCGGTCACGCCGGTCATCTGGGACACGCCCGACGGCGGCGCCGGCGAGATCTGCAGGTTGTACGACATCACCGGCGAACCGGGCGTGGAGGGCGTCTGCCACGACACCTGCAGCGACGAGTCGCCGAACTTCAGGGTCGGCGGCTGCGGCTGGTCGGGCGAGGCATCCGGGCGCTCGGACTGCGACGGCGCCGAGGCCGGACCGGTGCCGACCGCGTTGACCGCCTGCACGGTGAAGCTGTACGAGACGTTGTTGGTGAGGCCGTCGAGCGTGCACGTGGTCGCCTGGCACGTCTTCTGGTAGTCGCCCTTCGTGGACTTGACGAGGTAGGACGTGATCGGGGCGCCGTTGTCGTTCGGCGGCGACCAGTGCAGCACGACGGTCTGCGACTGCACGCTGTCGACCGCGGGGGTGCCCGGGGCATCCGGCTTGCCCTGCACCGTCAGCACGATCTTGCCGTCGACCTCACGGTCGGGATCCTGCGTGGCGTCCTCGATGCGGTAGCCGACCGTCGCCTGTCCGACGTATCGGTCGCCGAGCGTGACCTTGACCTGGTCTCCGGCGACGCTCGCACTGATCTGGTCGTTCTGCGCGGTCGCCGAGACCACCTTCAAGGGCTTGCCCTCGGCGCTGAACGGGTTGAAGTCGTTGTCGAGCACGGGCACCGTGATCGTGTCGCCCTGGTGCGCCTGGGTGATGTCGTCTTCGACCGCGACCGGCATCGGCCGCGTCGACGCGCGCACCGTCACCTGCACCGTGCCGGCGACCGGCCCGGTGCGTCCGTCGGTGATCTTCAGGGCGATCTGCGTCCGGGTGCCCTTGCGCGCGCCCGGTGTGGCGCTCACCTGCAGCTGCGAGCCACTCAGCTTCGCGCTCACGCCGCCGCCCGGCTCGCCTGCGATCGAGTACTGCATCCGCGCGAGGTCGCCGGGGTCGGGGTCCTGCGTGAGGGGCTTCAGGTCCAGCACCGCAGGGGTGTCCCCGGGCGCGACGTCCACCTGCGCCGCCGTGAACGTGGGCGGCAGGTCGCCGTTCGGCAGCACCGTGATCGGGATCTGCAGGGTGGCCTTGCGCCCGTTCGGGTCGTCCGGACCGGACCCGTCGGTGACCTGGAGCGTCACGGCGTCGGGCCCGACATAGCCCGCCGCCGACCGGTACACGATCGTCGTGGCGTCCTTCAGCAGGCTGCTGCCGTCGGAGTGGGCCGCCGACACGGTCGACGCCTCGGTGATGCGCACGCTGCGACCGCCCGCGGCGACGATGTGATCTGCCAGCGGGATCACCACCTGCTGCCCCGACTTCACCTTGACCGGCGCCGTGGTGGACAGCACCGGGGTGAGCTCGGACAGCGAGGGCACGTGGATGAAGGCGGATGCCTGCAGCCCGTCGGGATCGGTGACGGTGTACTGCACGAGCTGCGCCCGCTCCCCGAGCCCCACCCGCACCTTGCCGCCCGGCAGCACGGTGCCGCCGCCGTTCGGCAGCGCGACCGAGAGGTCGGTGCGCACGCCGTCGGGGTCGTCGTCGTTCGCGCGCACGTCGACGTCCACGGTGCGCACGTCGCGCTTGACCTGCTGGGCGAGCACCACGTCGTCCCGGGCGATCGGGGCGAGCAGTGGGACGTTCCGGTCGACCTTCACCATGATCACGCCGACGGATTCGGCGCCGTGGCTGTCGCGCACGGTGTACTGGATCTGCGAGGTCAGCTCCTGCCCCGGCGCGGTGACGACCACCTGGCTGCCGGAGACGACGGCATCCAGTCCCGGCACCTTCGGGACGGTCAGTCCGTTGCGGACCAGGGAGATCGTGTCGCCGTCCGGGTCGGAGTCGTTGGCCAGCGCGGACACCGCGACCGACCGGCCCGGCCGCAGCGTCACGGCGTCCTTGATCGCGTACGGTGCGTGGTTGATCGTGGATGCCGCGGCGATGCCCACCCGGACGTACGCGGTGCCGGTGCGGCCGAGACGATCCTGCACCCGGTACTGGAACGCGTCCACGCCGCTGGCGTCGGGGAACGCCTCGTAGTCGAGGTAGTCCTGCCCGACCGCGACGATGCGCCCCTTGCCGGGCGCGGAGGCAAGACCCAGCAGCTCCACCGAGTCGCCGTCGGGGTCGATGCCGTCGAGGGCGATCGGGATGCGCTGGACGGTGCCCGCGATCGTGCGGGCCGTGACGTCCTGCGGGCGCGGAGCGGAGTCGTCCTTGACGTTCATCGGCACGATCTGCACGGTGATGTAGGCGGAGTCGCTCTGCCCGTTCGCGTCGATCGCGGTGTAGGTGAGATGGACGGTCTCGGCCGTGTTCCCGGCCTTGAAGCGCACGGTGTCCTGCGACACGAAGGCCTGGCCGTCGGCCGGCTGCGGCAGCGGCTCGACGAGGGCCGGGGCGACGTGCAGCTTGGAGCCGGTCGGCGAGTAGTCGTTGTCGAGCACGTGGATCGTCACCACGTCGCCGACCCGCACCGTGGCGGTGTCGTCGTTCGCGACGGGCGCCCGCAGTTTCTGCGGCGGCAGCACGCGGATGACGCTGATCATCCCGACGGCGGTCTTCTGCCCGTTCGAGACGGTGTACCGGATCTGCGACTGCTGCACCCCGTTCGATCCGGTGTCGGTGATGCGGATGTCGTCGTGGTTGACGATCGCCGCCGTCGCCGCGGCATCCTGCGGCACGCTCACGCCCTGCGTGACGAGGATGCCGCCGGCGGGGTCCGTGTCGTTCGCGAGCACGTCGACGAGCACCTCGCCGCCCGACGGCAGCAGCGCCACGTCGCGCACCGCGACCGGGGCGGCATCCGGCTGACGGCCGGAGGTCACGTCGACGCGCACGATGCCGGCGGCCGGCCTTCCGGACGAGGCGATCTCGTACTGCACGTAGTAGGTGCCGGCCGCCGCGGACTGGAACGTGAACGTGCTGTTGGAGTAGTCCGGCACGACGTCGGCGCCGGGAGCCCCGGCCACGCGGGTGAGGCGCAGCGGGTCGGTGCCGGTGGAGATGTCGTTCGCGAGCGGGTGCACCGTGATGGTCTGGCCGGCGGGCACCACGACGTGGTCGGCGTTCGCGACCGGGTCGGTCGAGCCGTGCGGCCTGATGTCGAGCCGCAGGATGCCGGTGGTCGCCTTGTCGCCGTCCGAGACGGTCACCTTGATGTCGTGCTTGCCGGTGAGACCGCTGATCGAGCGGTACGTGAGCCGGCCATCGGGGGTGAAGTCCACCTGGTCGCCGGGGAGCGCCTCGGCGGCGGCGAGATAGATGTCGTCGCCGTCCGGGTCGATCCAGTCCGGGAGCACGTTGTACGTGACGGATGCCCCGGACTCCACCTGCACCGTCGTCACCCGCTTCTGCACCGGTCCCCGGTTCGCGGCGCTGTACGGGCGCACGGTCAGCTTGACGGTGGCGTCGTCGCAGCCGCCGCGGCCGTCGCACGCGGTGTAGGTGAAGGCATCCGTGCCGGAAGCCCCCGCCGGCACGGCGATCTGGAACGCGCCGCCGTTGTTGATCGGCACCACGCTGCCGCTCTTGGGCGGATTCTTGAGCGTCACGGTGAGCACGTCGCCGTCCGGATCGCTGTCGTTGTCGAGTACCGGCAGCACCGTGGTGCGGCCCGGACGCACGCCGAACTCGTCGTCCTCGGCATCCGGCTTGTGGTTCTGCGCGGTGCGCTTGGGCAGCGTGGTCTGCGGCGTGGTCTCGTTCGAGTCGATCTCTTTGGTCTTGCTCGTCGGGGGCGTGAGGTCGCTCCAGTTGTCGACCTTGTTCAGGCTGCTTCCGGTGAGCCACACGCCGCCGTCCTGCACGTCGTTGAGCACGACGACGTCGCGGTTCACGCGGAACCGCAGCTGCGCCGAGCTGCTCGCCTGCGGCACCTGCGCGCGCAGGTCGTCCTTCGTGCCGACGCAGTCGCGCACGAACTGCGCGGACGAGCTCCACACCGCGTACGCGCAGCCCTGCGAGTACACCGGCTGCGCGGGCTCGCCGGTGCCGCCCGCCGCCGTGCGACTGATCCGGCCGTCGTCGATGCCGACCTTCACGAGCGCGGCCGGCGTCTCCAGCAGCACGCCGTCGTTCGCGGCGCCGGGCTGCTGCAGGGCCGCCCCGGCATCCGCCCCGTCGACCCGCACGGTGCGTCCGCCCGGCAGCACGACCGAGCTGTGCGCCGTGTCCAGCACCACGGGCGCGTCGCCGACGGCGGTGACCGAGACCGTCGAGCCGGGCGTGATTCCGCTGAGCGACCGGGTGGACACCGAGTCGCTCACACCCTGCGCGGTCGTGTGCACGGTGACGAGCTCGCGGCGCTTCGGCGAGACGGCGTAGACGGTGCCGTCGGTGCCGACCGCGACCGCCGCGCCGCGCCCGAGCTTGGCCTGCGGCGTCGTGGAGGCCGCCTTGAACGAGCCGACCGCCGCGGACGGCAGCACCCAGAGCGACCCGTCGCCGTCGTCGAGGATCGCGACGGTCGCCGCACCCACCTCGACATCCGACGCGCCGCGCAGCTTCGCGGAGGCCTGCACCTTGACGGTGGCGGGGTCGATCACGCCGACCGTGCCGCTGCTCTCGTCGTGCAGCAGCACGTGCTGGCCGGCCTGCACGATGTCGTAGCTGTCGGATGCCGCGCGCAGCCCGCCGTCCAGCAGCGCGGACGGGTGGTTGAAGTGCCCGACCATGAGGTCCGCCTGCTTGGTCACCCAGACGGAGCCGTCGTTGAGGTCCACCTGCGTGGTCGGCTGCCCCTGATACGCCCAGGCCGCCCCGGTGATGGCCAGCGCGCCGACGGTCAGGATCCCGGCAGAGATCATCGTGCGCGGACGCGCGCGCAGCCGGCGGAAGGCGGGCATGGGTGTCGGCACCTCCAGGGTGGGCATCCTGATCCGTCCCGGCACCCCCCGGCGCAGGACTCAGTCCGCAAAGTCTAACCTCGGTTGCGAAACGCACCCATGGGGAATGTTCCCCATGGGTGCGTGCGCGACGGCGGCGGTCAGGACTTCTTGAGCTTCTTCTCCGGGGTGGGCGCCGAGCCGGAAGCCTCGAGGTCGGCGTAGTACGCGCGGGCCTCGTCCTGGCGCTCCTGCTCCGCGCCGAGCGCGATGGGCGCGCGCACGTGCTCCGGCTCGAAGCCCCACGCGTCGACGAGATCCTGCGCGTGCGGTCGCAGGCGCGCGCACAGCCGGTCGATGTACGAGGAGACCGCGGCGGCCCGCTGCGTGGACAAGCGCCCGCTGATGATGTGCCACGCCAGGTGCTTCTCGACGATACTCAGGCCGAACAGGTCGCGCAGCCAGGTGAGCACCTGGCGGGTGCCGGCATCCTGAACCGCGGCGAGCGCGTCGGTGAACGCCTCCCACTGCAGCAGCTCGCCGTGCGCGCGGGCCGCCTCGATGAGCTCGGACTGGTTCTCGTTGAACAGGGCCGCGGCCTCCGCCGGCGACAGCTTGGACGCAGGACGCAGGCGCCCGGCGATGTCCGCGATCATCTGGTGCACGCGGCTCGCGAGGAGGTCGTGCTGCTGGTCCTCGCGCAGTCCGCGCTCCACCGCGCGGGCCGTCGAGCCGAGGTCGCCGACCGTCTGGCCGAGGCGGCGCAGGCCCGCACCGTGGAACAGGTCCCCCGCCGTCTGCCGGGCCGCGAGGCGCGCGATCGTGGCGGCATCCTTGCCCTTGAACTGCTTGGCGTAGTCGCTGAGCAGCCGCTTGCCGACCAGCTGCAGCAGGACGTTGTTGTCCCCCTCGAACGTGACGTAGACGTCGAGGTCGGAGTGCAGGCCGACGAGCCGGTTCTCGGCGAGGAAGCCCGACCCGCCGCACGCCTCGCGGCACTCCTGGACGGTGTCGAGGGCGTTCCACGTGCTGAGCGGCTTCAGGGCCGCAGCGAGGGTCTCGAGGTCTTCGCGCTCGGTCGGGGTGTCGGCCCTGCCCGAGAACACGCCGTCGAACTTGCGCAGGAACACGTCGTGCGCGAACGCCTGCGCGTACACGGTCGCGAGACGCGGCAGCAGGCGGCGCTGGTGCTTGCCGTAGTCGAGCAGCATCACCTCGGGCGTGCCCGACCCGGAGTCGAACTGCCGGCGCTGGTTGGCGTACGTGATCGCGATGTGCAGGGCGAGCGCCGTTCCGGTGGTGGCCGCGCCGTCCAGCGAGACCCGGCCCTGCACGAGGGCTCCGAGCATCGTGAAGAAGCGGCGGCCGGGGCTCGGGATGTCGCTCGTGTAGGTGCCGTCCGCGGCCACCTGGCCGTACCGGTCGAGCAGGTTGAAGCGGGGCACGCGCACGTGGTCGAAGTGCAGGCGGCCGTTGTCGATGCCGTTGAGTCCGCCCTTGTAACCGTCATCCTCGCTCTGCACGCCGGGGAGCATCCCGCCCTCGGCATCCCGGATCGGCACGAAGAAGCAGTGCACGCCGTAGTTCACGCCGCCGGTGATGAGCTGTGCGAAGACGGTGGCCGCCCTGCCCTGCACGGCGGCGTTGCCGAGGTAGTCCTTCCATGCCCCCCGGAACGGGGTGTGGACGACGAACTCCTCGGTCTCGGGGTCGTAGGTGGCGGTGGTGCCGATGGATGCGACATCCGACCCGTGCCCGGTCTCGGTCATCGCGAACGCGCCGGGAAGCTCGAGGCTGATGACGTCGGGCAGCCACGCGTCCCAGTGCTTCCGGGTGCCCAGCTGATACACCGCCGAGCCGAACAGCCCCCACTGCACGCCGGACTTGATCTGCAGACTCGGGTCGGCGAGCACGAGCTCCTCGAACCCGGCGATGTTCGCGCCGTTGTCCTCGAGCCCGCCGAACTCCTCCGGGAACGCGCGGCGCGAGCCGCCCGCCTCCACCAGCAGCTTCAGCTGGTTGCGCACCCGCTCGCGGTGCTCCGGCATCGGCTGGCCCTCGATGCGCCAGAACTCGGGGTTCTTGATCAGCTCGCGAGCCTCGCGACGCGTCTCGGCCCACGTGCCGAGCAGCAGGTCGGTGACCTGCGGCACGTGGATGCGCGGTTCGTCGGTATGTGCGGCCGCCGCCCGGGCCTGTGCCTCGTCGGCGGTGTGCGGCGCGGTCGGCGCTCCACCGGCGGGGGTGCGCTTGTGCGCTGCGGGCTTCTTCATGCGGACGGCGTCGACCACGACGGCACCTTTCGACAGGGAGTGGGAGTCGATTCGACGGTAGGACTCCTCCAATAGATCCACGAACCGGTTGGCGACCCACTACAAATCCCCCGGCCCATGCCCGCGCGGCCGCTTGTGGCATCCTGCAAATCCCCGCCCCTGATTGCCTCCGCTGTGCTCTCCGGAACCTGCTCAGGTGTCACGACCGCCCCCTGCACCCGCCCTTTCGTGACACCCGAGCGGCATGGGTCCGGTCCCAACGCTGCTCAGGTGACACGAAATACCCCCCGGGCCGGGAATTCGTGACACCTGAGCAGCGTTGGGAGGAGTTGTCCACAGGTCGAAGATGCAGCTGGTGGAATGCACCCAGCCCGGAACAGGCTCGTGGGATGCAAGCGCCGAACCCGCTCCCGCCGGAACTCGGCGACATCTTCCGCGTGGCGGATGCCTCCGCCCTCGGAGTCCCCAAAGGACGTCTCCGCGCCCGCGACCTCATCGCGCCGTTCTGGGGCGTGCGCGCAGCAGCAGGTCCGTGCGATGACGACGGCACGCGAGATGCCGAAGCCCGCAGGCAGGTGCTTCGGTATGTTCCGCGCCTCGCGCCCGATGCGTTCTTCACCCACCGTTCTGCCGCGCTGCTGTGGCGTCTGCCCATCTCCGTGTCCGCCGACGAGGTCGTCCATGTCGGGGTTCCGGCCCCGCGCCGACCGCCTCGGGGCGTCGGCGTCCGAGGACACAAGGTCGCGTCGCAGCATGTCTCCGTCCGGATGCTCGACCGCGTGCCCGTGGCCGGTCCGGCATCCACCTGGGCGCAACTCGGAGCGATGCTCGATGTGCGCGATCTGGTCGCGGTCGGGGATGCGATCGTGCGCGTGCCGCGCGTGACGGGCGGCAGGCCGGGGCATCCGTCGTCTGCTCTCGGCACGATCGCACAGCTCCAGGCGGTGATCTTCGCCGGTCGTCGCGTCGGCATCAACCGACTGCGCGCGGCGCTGCCGCTGATTCGCGCCGGCGCCGCGTCACGCCCCGAGACGCACGTGCGTCTGGATCTCGCGGATGCCGGCCTTCCGGAACCGGAACTCGACGTCGAGGTGAGAGATGCCTCGGGACGTCTCCTCGGCATCAGCGAGATGGTGTACTCCCTGTGGCGCGTCGCGGTCGAATACGAAGGCGACCACCACCGCAGTGACACGCAGCAATGGAACCGCGATATCGATAAGTACCGCGCGTATGCGGAAGCCGGGTGGACGCCGGTGCGCGTGACCGCCGAGAACCTGTACGGGAAGGGGCCTCGACCGGCAGTCCTCGTGCGCGCCGCTCTGCGTCGCGCCGGCTGGACCCCATCGGCGGGCTGAGCCCGACAGAGCCCTGGGCATGCGCGCTCAGGTGTCACGAGATGCCCCCTCAACCCGGGAATCGTGACACCTGAGCGGTCCGCGGGTCGGGCCCGGCCCGAACCGTAGGATCGGGCGCATGACGCACCGCATCCTCGAGCTCTTCCCGGCCGGCACGTCCGGGGACCCCGACGGCACGCTCCGATTCGGGGGATGCCGCGTCGACGACCTCGCACGCGAATTCGGCACGCCGGCGATCGTGGTCGACGAGGTCGCGCTGCGCGCCCGGGCGCGCGAGTACCGTGACGAACTCGCGGCCCGCTGGCCGAACGCGCGCGTCGTGTTCGCCTCGAAGGCGTTCCCGGCGACGGCCGTGCAGCGCGTCATGGTCGAGGAGGGCCTCGGACTGGACGTCGCCGGCGGCGGCGAGATCCTCAGCGCCCTGCGCGCCGGCAGCGACCCCGCGCTGCTCGTGATGCACGGCAACGCCAAGACCACCGAGGAGCTCCGGATCGCCGTCGACGCCGGCTTGGGCCTCGTCGTGGTCGACAACGAGAACGACGTCGACCGGCTCGAGCAGCTGGTGCCCGAGGGTCGCACGCAGAACGTGCTCGTGCGCCTCGTGCCGGGCATCGAGTCCTCGACGCACGCGCATGTGCAGACGGGGCAGATCGGCTCCAAGTTCGGGCTCACCGCGTCCGCCGCGAAGCGGCTCATCGCGCGCATCGAGGCGAGTCCCGCGGTCACGATGCGCGGGGTGCACGCGCACGTCGGCTCGCAGATCATGGACCCGGCGGAGCTCGCGGCCGCGGTCGCGCCGCTGGCCGAGCTCGGCGAGTTCCCGGTGTACGACCTCGGCGGCGGACTCGGCGCCCGGTACACGTACGACGAGCATCCGGCATCCGTCGCGGAGTACCTCGACGCGCTCATCGGGGCCGCGCGCGAGCACCTGCCGGCGAGCGCCGAGCTGATCGTCGAGCCGGGCCGCAGCATGGTCAACGGCTCCGCGATGACGCTGTACACGGTCACGACGATCAAGCGGGACGCCCGCACCTTCGTCGCGATCGGCGGCATGGGCGACAACCTCGAGGTGGCGATGTTTCAGCAGCGCTATGAGGGATGCCTCGCGACGCGCCTGGACGAGGATGCCGCCGAGGATGCCGTGATCGTCGGCCGGCACTGCGAGTCCGGCGACGTGCTCATCGATCCGCTGCGCCTTCCCGTACCCCGCGTCGGCGATCTGCTGGCCGTGCCCAGCACGGGCGCCTACACGCACACGATGGCGAACAACTACAACGGGTACCGCCGCCCGCCCGTGGTGTTCGCCGCAAACGGTGCGGCCCGCGCGGTCATCCGACGCGAGACCTGGGACGACCTCTTCGCCCGCGACGTGTGACGACGCGCCGGTCGCGCCGTGCACCGATTCTGCAAATCTGAGATCCCAGACAGCAATCGTCGAGATGGTCGGTTGCGCGCGCCGGTGCGGGGGAGGCTGGGGGAACACCGGTCGCCGTGGACCGGACCGACCCCGGGAGTCCTGATGACCTCACTCGGACGGCAGCTGTTACGTCGCAAACCGATCCTGTTCCAGCACAAGTTCCATTCCGGTGAAGAGCTGCCACGCAAGCTCGGCACGTTCCAGCTCATGATGTTCGGCGTGGGCGCCACGATCGGCACCGGGATCTTCTTCGTGCTGAGCGAAGCCATCCCGGTGGCCGGGCCCGCCGTCATCATCTCGTTCATCATCGCGGGCATCGCGGCCGGCCTGTCGGCGCTCTGCTACGCGGAACTGTCCGCCTCGATCCCCGTCAGCGGCTCGACCTACTCGTTCACCTACCACGCCCTCGGCGAGGGCGCCGCGATCCTCGTCGGCGGCTGCGTGCTGCTCGAGTACGGCCTCGCGGTGTCCGCGGTCGCCGTCGGGTGGAGCGGATACTTCAACGAGCTGCTCGGCCATCTGTTCGGCTGGCAGCTGCCGACGGCGCTGTCCACGTCGTTCATGCCCGGCACCGACGGCGCGGCCACCGGCGGCGTCGTCAACCTCCCCGCCATCGTGCTCGTCGGCCTGTGCATGCTGCTGCTCATCCGCGGCGCCTCCGAGTCGGCCACGATCAACGCCGTCATGGTGTGCATCAAGCTGGGCGTGCTGGTGCTGTTCATCATCATCGGGTTCTCCGCCTTCAACACCGACCACTTCTCGAACTTCTTCCACCAGGCATCCGGCATCGGCGGCGCGGCCGGCACGATCTTCTTCTCGTTCATCGGACTCGACGCGGTCGCGACGGCCGGCGAAGAGGTCAAGAACCCGCAGAAGGCGATTCCGCGCGCCCTCATCGGCGCCCTCCTCATCGTCACGGGCGCATACATCCTGGTGTGCCTGGCCGGCATCGCGGCCGAGCCCGTCGCCTGGTGGGGCACCAAGGAGGCCGGTGAGGCCGGGCTCGCGAAGGTCATGGAGCTGGTCACCCACACCCCGATCTGGGCGACCGTCCTCTCCGCCGGCGCGGTCATCTCCGTCTTCTCGGTCACGCTCGTCACGCTCTACGGACAGACGCGCATCCTGTTCTCGATCTCGCGCGACGGCATGGTGTCGAAGAAGTTCCTCCAGGTGAGCCCGAAGCACGGCACCCCGGTGTTCAACACGGTCGTCGTGTCGGTGCTCGTCGCGGTCGTCGCCGGATTCGTCAACGACGTCTATCTGTGGGACAGCGTGTCGTTCGGCACCCTCGTCGCGTTCAGCGTCGTCGCGATCTCGCTCATGGTGCTGCGGCGCAAGCACCCCGACCTCGAGCGTCCGTTCAAGGTGCCGCTGTACCCGGTGGTCCCGATCCTCACGGTCATCGTGTGCCTCTACGTGCTCACCAGCCTGAAGCCCATCACCTGGATCATCTGCCTGTGCTGGCTCGCGGTCGTCTTCCTCTTCTACCTGGGCTACGGCCGCCGGCACGCGACGCTGAGCCACTACACCTCCGTCGAGGAGATCGCGGAGCCCATCCACCCCGAGCTGGAGGAGAGGTGACGTATCTGGTCGGGTACGGCCCGCGCAATGAAGACCGCAGCGCCGTCGAGCTGGCCGCCCAGCTGGCGCGGGCGGAGAATCAGCCGATCCGCATCGTCAGCGTGGTGCCGAAGGGGTGGGGAACCCCCGCCGCGGCCGGAACGGACCGGGAGTTCGAGTCCTGGGCCGCCGCCGAGGGCGAGGCGGCCGTGGCACAGGCGCTCGAGGATCTCGCGGAGCATCCCGCCGTCACCGGCACCGCCGAATGGGTGAGCGGCCGGTCCGTGCCGCAGACGCTGCTCGAGGAGGCCGCGAGGTCGGATGCCGCGATGCTCGTGGTCGGCTCCAGCGAAGAGGCCGAGCCGGGACGCATCCGATTGAGCTCCAAGACCGACCGCATCGTGCACTCGTCGGGCATCCCGGTGGCGATCGCGCCGCGCGGCTACCGGACGGATGCCCCCGTGACACGCGTCACCGTCGGATTCCGCGACGACGACGCGAGCTGGTCGCTGCTCACCGGCGTCGCCGAGATCTGCCGGCAGACGTCGGCCAAGCTGCGCGTCGTGACGTTCGTCGTCGCACCGCGCCGGCGCCCGGTGACCGCGCGCATGGCCCACGCCGAGACGCAGGTGATCGGGCTGTGGACGGCCCAGGCCGCGGCCGCGCAGAGCGAATCGGAGGCGCATCTGATCGGCATGGGCTTCACGGCCGAGAACCTCGAGATGCGGCTGGTCGAGGGCGCGGACTGGCGCGCCGCGATCGACGCGCTCGACTGGCACGACGGCGACGTGCTCGCCGTCGGCTCGTCCGCCACGCATCCCATGTCCCGTGTGTTCCTCGGGTCGAGCGCGTCCAAGATCCTGCGCAACGCGCCCGTGCCGGTCGTCATCGTCCCCGGTATCGGAGACTAGATGATTTGCCCTCCATGCAACACATAACGCACGGTTGTCAACCTTGCGCCGTGCTGATCACGTCGTCAGACTTGGGGGCGCCGATCGAGGCGGATCGGCGCCC
>DATMTQ010000109.1:0-2270 GCA_035564095.1 Microbacterium sp.
GCCTCGCAGAACCGCTGGCTGCTCACGGACGTGCTGCGTGGCGAATGGGGCTTCGAAGGACTCGTCGTCTCGGACTGGGGAGCGGTCGGCGACCGGGTCGCCGCATTGAGCGCGGGACTCGATCTCGAGATGCCCGGCACCGGCGGCCGGACCGATCAGGAGGTCGTCGCCGCTGTCGCCGACGGCTCGCTGGATGCGGCGCTCCTGGATGCGTCGGCCCACCGGACCGCGACGCTCGCGACCCGCTGGGCGGCGACCCCGCGTGTGGAGGGCCCGCTCGACGTGGACGCGCACCACGCACTCGCCCGCGAAGCGGCGGCGCGCTCCATCGTGCTGCTGAAGAGCGATGCCCCGGCGGGCGTCGAGCCCGTGCTCCCGCTCGCGGCCGGGCAGCGGATCGCCGTGATCGGCGCGTTCGCCGAGAAGCCGCGATACCAGGGCGCCGGTTCGTCCATGATCCGGCCGACCCGGTTGGATGACGCGCTCACGGCCATCCGGGACGTCGCGCAGGACGCGACCTTCGCGCCCGGGTTCTCGCTCGCGGTCGACGTCGACCCGTCCGAGACCGCGCGACTGCAGCGCGAGGCCGTCGAGGCCGCGGCCGCCGCCGAGGTCGCGGTCGTGTTCGCCGGGCTTCCGGCGCGGCTCGAGTCGGAAGGCTACGACCGCGACGACATCGATCTCCCGGCCGACCAGCTGGCGCTGATCGACGCGGTGGTCCAGGCGAATCCGCGAACCGTCGTGGTGCTCTCGAACGGCGGGGTCGTCACCCTGCCCTTCGCGGGCCGCGTACCGGCGATCGTCGAGGGATGGCTGCTCGGCCAGGCCGGAGGGTCGGCGACGGCGGACGTGCTGTTCGGTGCCGTGAACCCGTCGGGCAAGCTCACGGAGACCGTCCCGCGCCGGATCGAGGACACGCCCGCCTTCCTCAACTTCCCGGGCGAGGAGGGGCACGTCCGGTACGGCGAGGGCCTGTTCGTCGGATACCGCTGGTACGACGCGCGGCGCCTGGAGGTGGAGTACCCGTTCGGCCACGGGCTCTCGTACACGACGTTCGTGTACGGCGCGGCCAGCGCATCCATCACCGCGGATGGCGACATCGAGGTGCGCGTCACGGTGACGAACCGCGGTGGACGGGCCGGGCGTGAAGTCGTCCAGGTGTACACCTCGCTGCCCGGATCGCGCGTGCAGCGCGCACCGCGCGAGCTCAAGGGGTTCGCCTCGGTCGAGCTCGCGCCCGGGGAAGCGCGCGAGGTCGTCGTCACCGTGCGCCGCGAGGACCTGGCGTACTGGCACGTGACCGCCGAGCAGTGGGTCGTCGAGGGGGGCGACTACCGGATCCAGGTGGGGTCGTCGAGCCGCGACCTGCGGTCGTCCGCGACGGTCCCCGTCGAGGGCGACGAGCTGCGGCTCCCGCTCACGCGCGATTCGTCGCTCGCGGAGGTGCTCGCGCATCCCGTGGCCGGCCCGATGCTGCAGGGCGCGCTGGCCGGCATGGCGGACATGATGGAGGGCGCAGCGTCGATCATGCCGGAGGGCGTCTCGATGGAACGGATGATGGGCTCGTTCCCGATCGGGCGCATCGGGATGATGGCCGGCGAGGGTGTGACGCCGGAGATGATCGACGGACTGCTCGCGGCGGCCAACGCGCAGTCGTAGGTCCGCATCCACTGGTCCCGGCACGCCGTTTCGACTGCGGACGTGACGGCGTGTCGGGACCAGCCGTCGACGGGTGGGCGGCGATCGGCGGCTAGCCTGGGCCGCATGCCTGAGGGAGCGTACCGCTGGTTCGTCTACGCCGAGCTGGCGCTGGCACTGGTGACGTTCGTCGGCCTGCTGTTCGTGGTGGCACCCTACGGGGGGCGGCACGGCCGTGGGGGATGGGGACCGACGTTCCCGGCGCGGGTCGCCTGGATCGTGATGGAGGCTCCGGCCCCCGTTCTGTTCGTCGTGTTCTTCCTGCTCGGTTCTCGCCGCGCGCAACTCGTTCCGCTCGTGTTGCTGGCGCTCTGGCTGGTGCACTACGTCTATCGCGCCTTCGTGTATCCCTTCCTGATGCGGTCGGGATCGCGGATGCCGGTGCTCGTCATGGCGCTCGCGATTGCCTTCAACACCCTGAACGCCTGGGTGAATGCGCGCTGGATCTCGGAGTACGGGACGTACCCTGTCTCCTGGCTGGCCGATCCGCGGTTCTGGATCGGCGTGGCCCTCTTCGCGGGCGGGCTCACGCTCAACGCGCGGTCGGACCGGACGCTGCGGCGGCTGAAGCG
>DATMTQ010000110.1:0-2902 GCA_035564095.1 Microbacterium sp.
TGCACAACGTCCCGCAGGCCGCGGGCGATGAGCACCCGGGCCTTCTGCCGCGCGTGCGTGACGTCCAGCCGGGCGAACCGGCGCCGCAGCACGTCGTTCATGGCGAGGGTCAGGTGCTTGACCATGCCGCCGGCGACCACCGTGACGTCCGGCGCCGCCCACCGGGCGATGGCCTCGGCGATCTCGTCGAGGGCATCGAGCGAGCGGGGCAGGCGCAGCAGCACGACACGGGCATCCCGCAGCAGTTCGGCGCCGAGTCCGAGCGAGCGGTACGCGTCGCCGAAGCCGGCGCGCGCGGCGTTGGCGGCGAGCGCGCGCTCCGCCACGAGGGCGTCCTGGTGGGTGCGGATGCCGCGGGCATCCCACCGGGCGGCGGCGCCCAGCGTCAGTGCGCCGTACGCGTCGCCGATCACGACCGGCTCCCCCGCGACCGGGGTGCCGGCAACGAAGGCGGATGCTTCGTCGAGGATCAGCCGGTCGGCGGCATCCACCGCGTGCAGATTGGGCGCTTCCACGTCCGGATGCCGCGACAGCTGATCGAGGTCGAAATCCATGCGTCTCACGCTAGACGCGTGGCGCCACTGCCGGAGCCGGGGGGCGGGCTAGACTGACCGCGCGCGGCGTGACCCGACGCCCGCCCACCCGAACCGCGCGGATCGTCGCACCCCCCGGCATCCGCCGAGGACTCCCATGCCCGAATCACCGCGGCCGCGTGCGACACCGCACGACGTCATCCAGCGCCGGCTCATGATCGCCACCGGAGTCGTCATCGTCATGCTCATCGCGGCCATCGGCCTGGTCGGCTCCCTGACCGTGCAGACCCTGACCGCGCACTCGACCGACACGGCGTCGGTGAGCACGGCGCCCGGCCCGCCCCTGCCGGACGTCGACGTCGTGCATCGGCCCGGACGCTCGCTGCTGATCATCGCCGTCTGATCCGGCCCGCCGGGCCCCGCCCGCGCTAGCGTGGGCGCATGGCCGACGCAATGCCCGCATCGGTCCCCGCGACACCCGGCGCCGCGTCCCGCACGCGCACCTGGCCGGTCGTCGCCTGGGGGCTCTGGGACTGGGGTTCCGCCGCGTTCAACGCGGTGGCGACGACGTTCGTGTTCACCGTGTACCTGACGAGCTCGTCGTTCGGGCCGAAGGGGCAGACCTCGGTGGCGCTGTCGAACGCGTTGCTCGTCGCCGGGCTGGTGGTGCTCGTGATCGCGCCGATCACGGGGCAACGGGCGGATGCCTCGGCCCGCCGCAAGCTCTGGCTCGCCGTCAACACCGGCGTGGTCGTGGTGTGTCTCGGGCTGATGTTCTTCGTGCGGGCGGAGGCCGCCTCCCTCTGGTTCGGACTCGGTCTGCTCGCCGTGGGCACCGTGTTCTACGAACTCGCCGCCGTCAACTACAACGCGATGCTCGCCCAGGTGTCGACCCGGAAGTCGGTCGGGCGGGTGTCCGGCTTCGGCTGGGGAATGGGCTACCTCGGCGGCATCGTGCTGCTGCTGATCGTCTACTTCGGCTTCATCCACCCCGACGTCGGCCTGTTCGGGGTGACGTCGGCAGGCGGCCTGTCGGTGCGGGTGTCGATGCTCGTCGCCGCGCTGTGGTTCTGCCTGTCGGCCCTGCCGGTGCTGTTCGCCGTGCCCGAGAACAGGGGCCTTCCCGGACGCGCGAAGGTGGGACTCATCGGCTCGTATCGGATGCTCGGGCAGGATGTCGCGCGCCTGTGGCGGGTGAGCCGGCACACCGTGTACTTCCTCGTCGCGAGCGCCGTGTTCCGCGACGGGCTCACCGGCGTCTTCACGTTCGGCGGGGTGCTCGCCGCGGGCACGTTCGGCTTCAGCGCGGGCGAGGTGATCATCTTCGCGATCGCGGCCAACGTCGTCGCCGGCATCGCGACCATGGCCAGCGGACCCCTTGACGACCGGGTCGGGCCGAAGCCGCTCATCATCGTGTCGCTGGCGGGGCTCATCGTCAGCGGCGGTCTGGTGTTCCTGCTGCACGACGGGGGTCAGACGGTGTTCTGGATCTGCGGCCTCATCCTGTGCCTGTTCGTCGGGCCGGCGCAGTCCGCGTCGCGGACGTTCCTTGCCCGGCTCATCCCGGCCGGGCGGGAGGGCGAGGTGTTCGGCCTCTACGCCACCACCGGCCGCGCGGCGACCTTCCTGGCGCCGGGCGCCTTCGGCCTGTTCGTCACGATCGGCGGCGGCCAGCAGTACTGGGGCATCCTCGGCATCGTGCTGGTGCTCGCCGCCGGCCTCGCCCTGCTGATCCCGGTGCGCAGCAAGCAGCAGCAGCTCACCTGATCCCCCCCGCGCCCGCCGGACCGTTCCCCCCGCTCGCGAGCCCGCACCGAAGTACGCGAACCAGCACCGACATACCGCGCGGCAGCGTATTCCGATGAGGGTTCGCGTAACCGGGTACGGGTTCGGGGGACGGAGAGCGATGCGGGTCAGCGCGGCCAGGCGGCGGCGAGTTTGGCGAGCAGGCGGGCGAGCTCGGCGCGCTCGGCGGGGGTGAACGAATCCAGCGCGGTGGCGACGGCATCCCGCCGGAATCCCCGGAACCGCTGCACGAGCGACCGGCCCGTGTCGGTGAGCGCCACGCGGGTGCGGCGGGCGTCGTCGGGATCGGCCTGGCGCTCGACGAGTCCGTGCGCGACGCCCTCCTGCACGAGGCGGGATGCCCGCGGCTGATCGACCTCGAGGGCATCCGCGAGCTCGCCGACGGTGAGCGGCTGGGATGCCGCGGCCAGCACGTCGAGTAGCCGGAAGCGCGCCAGGCCGGCGGCGCGTCCGTGCAGCTTCTGCGCGAACGGCGGCGGCTGGTGTCCGCCGTGGTGTCCGTCGGGCCCGTGCATCCATGGCGGGCCGCCGAAGCCGAAGCCCCGGCCCTCGGAAGCGGGCTC
>DATMTQ010000111.1:0-7320 GCA_035564095.1 Microbacterium sp.
GCAGACGTCAAGAAGGCGATCATCGAAGAGTACGCGACGCACCCCGGTGACACCGGATCCCCCGAGGTGCAGGTCGCGATGCTGACGCAGCGCATCAAGGACCTCACCGAGCACCTCAAGGAGCACAAGCACGACCACCACTCGCGTCGTGGCCTGTTCCTGCTCGTCGGTCAGCGCCGTCGTCTGCTCGGCTACCTCCAGGACATCGACATCAACCGTTACCGGTCGCTGATCGAGCGTCTGGGACTCCGCCGATAACGCAGCCAGCGTACAATCGCGCAGAACATTCTTGGGTCCCGAACGGGACCGCGAAGGCCGCCCCACGGTGTGGGGCGGCCTTCGTCGTTCGGGCGCAGCCCGCCTTGATCCCGATCGACGGGTGGTTCAGGCCCGCGATCGCGTCGCACGATGTCACAGGCGCGCGGTCGAGTTGAGAGCGCCGTGGGAGGCGAGGTAAGGTCGTACTAACTTTGGTTCGCCTAACCTGATCGGCGGCGACCAGAGCAGCCCCCCGGATCTCCCAGAGAGAGGCACTTCTGTGCTCGCGACCTTCCTGATCGGCCTCCGCGAAGGCCTCGAAGCGGCGCTCGTCGTCGGCATCCTCGTCGCCTACGTCACGCGCATCGGCCGCAAGGACGTGCTGCCGCGCCTGTGGCTGGGCGTGGTGCTCGCCATCGTGCTGGCGCTCGGCATCGGCGCGGTGCTCACGTTCGGCGAGTACGCGATGACCTTCCAGGGTCAGGAGATCCTCGGCGGCACGATGTCGCTGCTGACGGTGGGCATGGTCACCTGGATGATCTTCTGGATGCAGCGCTCGGCGCGCACCATGAAGAAGTCCCTCGAGGGCGGGATCGATCAGGCGCTGGCCACGGGCGGTCTCTGGGCTCTCGTGATCATCGGCTTCGTGTCGGTCGCCCGCGAGGGCGTCGAGTCCGCCCTGCTGCTGTGGTCGATGACGCAGTCGTTCGGCAGCTCGCCGTTCGTGCTGACCGGCGCCGTGTTCGGTTACGGGATCGCCGCGGTCGCCGGATGGCTGCTCGCGAAGGGCGCCGTGAAGCTCGACCTGCGTCGTTTCTTCGCGTGGACGGGCGGGTTCCTCGTCATCGTCGCAGCCGGTGTGCTGGCCTACGCGATCCACGACCTGCAGGAAGCGGGCGTCCTGGCCGGGCCGTTCACCGCCCTGGCCCCGGTCGCCGGCGGCGGCGTCGCGGTGGGCCTGTCCGCTTTCCCGTTCGGGTGGGCCTTCGATGTCACCGGCGCGATTCCGCCCGGCTCGGCCTTGGCCACGATCCTGCAGGCGACGGTCGGCTTCATGCCGCAGATGTCGTGGCTCCAGGTCGTCGCGTGGGTGCTCTTCGTCGGCATCGTCGGGTTCTTCTTCGTCCGCGGCCTTCGCCGTCCCGCCCGTGCGCCGAAGGCGGGGCCGGCGACCGAGACCGCGGGGGTGCGCACCGTCTCCGCCGCTCGCGCACAGGCGCCCGCCGTCGCTGCCCACGCCACCGGAGGATCCCGATGACCCGCACCCGCACCGCTGCTTCCCTCGCGGCACTCGCCGTCGCCGCCGTGGCCCTGTCGGGATGCGTCGCCAAGGCCGATGCCGCCGGGCGCTCGCAGAGCCTCAGCGTCACCTCGACCGATACCGCCTGCAGCGTCTCCGGCTCGTCCGCGACCAGCGGCACCATCGACTTCGCGGTGAAGAACACCGGCTCCCAGGTCAGCGAGTTCTATCTGCTCGCGAACGACGGCCTGCGAATCGTCGGCGAGGTCGAGAACATCGCGCCGGGGGCGAGCCGCACCCTGACCGTCACCGCGCAGCCCGGCAGCTACTACACCGTCTGCAAGCCGGGCATGGTCGGCGGCGGCGTCGGCCGCGCCGCGTTCGACGTGACCGGCGACAAGGTCGAGGTCACGGGGACCGATGCCGTTCAGCAGAAGGCCGCGGTCGACCAGTACGCGTCGTTCGTCAAGAACCAGGTCGAACAGCTCGTGCCGGCGGCCGACGCCTTCGCCGCCGCATACGTCGCCGGCGACGACGCGAAGGCGCGCGCCCTGTTCGCGAAGACCCGCGCTCCGTACGAGCGCATCGAGCCGATCGCGGAATCGCTCGGCGACCTCGACCCCAGGATCGACTTCCGCGAACTCGACGCTCAGGCCGAGGGCATCCCGTGGACCGGCTTCCACCGCATCGAGAAGGACCTCTGGGTGCCCGCGAAGTCGGCGCTGAACTCGGACGGGCAGACCCCGGCGTGGAAGGGCTGGAAGCCCTCGACGACGGCGGAGCGCCGGCAGTACGCCGACGGCCTGATCGCGAACGTGAAGACGCTCAACGACTACGTGCACAGCGCGAAGTTCCGCACCTCGCTCGAAGCCGCCGGTGTCGCAGGGCTGTCGAACGGGGCCATCGGCCTGCTCGACGAGGTCGCCAAGAGCAAGATCACCGGTGAGGAGGACTGGTGGTCGCACACCGACCTCTCCGACTTCGCCGCGAACGTCGACGGCTCCAAGATGGCGTTCTCGCTCGTCGAGGACCTCGCCGCCTCGAAGGGCTCCACGGGCAAGGCGCTGGTCGCGCGCATCGACAAGGCGTACGCCGCGCTGGAAGCCCAGCTGGCCACGTACCGCGACGCCGACACGGGCTACGTGTCCTACGCGAAGCTCACCGTCGACGACAAGCGCCGGCTCACCGATCTGCTCAACGCGCTGGCCGAGCCCCTGTCCCAGCTCACCTCGACCGTGGCCGCGTGACCGGCACCGAGCACGCGCAGCCCCGAGGCGGTCTCAGTCGCCGCGGGATGCTCGGGCTCCTCGGCGCGGGTGCCGGTGGGCTCGTCGTCGGCGGCGGCGCCGGTGGGGTGATCGGGGCGTCCGTCGCCTCCGCGAACGCCTCCTCGTCGAGCGGCACGGTGCACCCGTTCTACGGGGAGCACCAGGCCGGCATCACGACGCCCGTGCAGGAGCACCTCCACTTCGCCGCCTACGACCTGGCGGAGGGCACGACGCGCGACGACCTGGTCTCGCTGCTGAAGGACTGGTCGTACGCCGCCTCGCGCATGACGCAGGGTCTGCAGGTCAGCGCCTCCGGAGCCGTCGACGGCTCACCGCAGGCGCCGCCGGACGACACCGGCGAAGCCCTCGGGCTGCCGGCATCCGCGCTGACGATCACGTTCGGATTCGGGCCGGGACTCTTCGACGAGCGGTTCGGGCTGGCGGCGCGCAAGCCCGCCGAGCTCGCGCAACTGCCCCGGTTCGTAGGCGACCAGCTCGACCCGATGGGGTCGTACGGCGACCTGTGCATCCAGGCCTGTGCGGACGACCCGCAGGTCGCCGTCCACGCGATCCGCAACATCAGCCGCATCGCGTTCGGGCGCGCCCAGATCCGCTGGTCGCAGCTGGGCTTCGGGCGCACCTCGAAGACGACGGTCGACCAGTCCACGCCGCGCAACCTCTTCGGCTTCAAGGACGGCACGGCCAACATCCTCGCCGACGACGCCGACGCGCTGAAGAAGGACGTCTGGGTGGCGGATTCGGATGCCCCGGGCTGGCTCTCCGGCGGCTCGTATCTCGTCGCCCGCAAGATCCGCATGACGATCGAGGTGTGGGACCGCCTGCGGCTCGCCGAGCAGGAGCGCACGATCGGCCGGGACAAGGGGGAGGGGGCGCCGCTGTCCGGCGGCGGCGAGTTCACCGAACCCGACTTCCACAAAGCGGGCGCCGGCGCCGATCCGGCGATCGATTCGCACTCCCATGTGCGGCTCGCGCATCCCGACTTCCATCGCGGCGTGCGGATCCTGCGCCGCGGCTACAACTTCGTGGACGGCAACGACGACCTCGGCCAGCTGTCCGCGGGTCTGTTCTTCCTGTCGTATCAGCGCCGGCCCGACCAGTTCATCGGCATCCAGCGCGCCCTCGCGACGGACCTCATGAGCGAGTACCTCGTGCATGTCGGCTCCGCGATCTTCGCCGTGCCGCCCGGCCCGAAGCAGGGTTCCTACGTCGGCTCCGGCCTGTTCACGTGAGGTGACCGGCCGCCTGTCCCGATCCGATCGAACAGTGGGGGAATAGTCTCGGCGTGCGTGCGTTGAACGATATGTATCCACTTGAATAGATCGGATGCCGTCAGGCATCCGGGAATCGGAAGGCGATCGTGAGCGAGAGCACCACCTGGTCGGGAATGCAGTTCGGCATCTTCACGGTGAGCGACATCACGCAGGACCCGACGACGGGCCACACCCCGAGCGAGGCCGAGCGCATCAAGAGCACGCTGACCATCGCGAAGCACGCCGAAGAGGTCGGGCTGGACGTCTTCGCCGTCGGCGAGCACCACAACCCGCCGTTCTGGTCGTCCTCGCCCTCGACCACTCTCGCGGCCATCGCCGGACAGACCGAGCGCATCATCCTCTCGACCTCGACGACGCTCATCACGACGAACGACCCGGTGAAGATCGCCGAGGACTTCGCGATGCTGCAGCACGTGTCCGGCGGTCGAGCCGACCTCATGCTCGGCCGCGGCAACACCGGCCCGGTCTACCCGTGGTTCGGCAAGGACATCCGGCAGGGCCTCCCGCTCGCCGTGGAGAACTACGCGCTCCTGCACAAGCTGTGGCACGAGGACGTCGTCGACTGGGACGGCAAGTTCCGCACCCCGCTGCAGGGCTTCACGTCCACTCCGCGCCCCCTCGACGACGTGCCCCCGTTCGTCTGGCACGGCTCGATCCGCACGCCCGAGATCGCCGAGCAGGCCGCCTACTACGGCGACGGCTTCTTCGCGAACAACATCTTCTGGCCCCAGGACCACTTCCAGCGGCTCATCCACCTGTACCGCCAGCGCTTCGCGCACTACGGCCACGGAACCCCCGAGCAGGCGATCGTGGGCCTCGGCGGGCAGGCGTTCATCCGCCCGAACTCGCAGGATGCCGTGAACGAGTTCCGTCCGTACTTCGACAATGCGCCGGTGTACGGCCACGGCCCCTCGCTCGAGGACTTCAGCGAGATGACCCCGCTCACCGTCGGCTCCCCCCAGCAGGTCATCGACCGCTACGCCGCCATGCGCGACACGTTCGGCGACTACCAGCGTCAGCTGTTCCTCATGGACCACGCCGGCCTGCCGCTGAAGACCGTGCTCGAGCAGCTCGACCTGCTCGGCGGCGACGTGGTCCCGGTGCTGCGTCGCGAACTCGCGAAGAACCGTCCGGCGGACGTCCCGGACGCCCCGACCCACGCGAGCCTCGTGCAGGCGAAGTACGGCGACGGACCCGTCCGCCAGCCCACCCCGGGCGCCAACCGCGGCGACAACCTCACTGCGGGCGGCCCCTACCAGGACACCCCGGCACCCGCCGGTGCCGCGTTCGGACTCGGCACCTCCGCAGGTCGCTGAGCGAGCGAAAAGGAGACGAAACGATGAATGCTTCCTCCCGTCGTATCGCGGTGATCTCCGCGGGGCTGTCGGCGCCTTCCTCGACCCGCATGCTGGCCGACCGCATGGCGGCCGCCACCGTCGCCGAACTGGCTGCGCGCGGCATCCAGGCATCCGTCGACTCCTTCGAGTTGCGGGACGTCGCCCACGACATCACGAACAACCTGCTCACCGGGTTCGCGCCGCCCGCCCTCGAGTCGGTCATCAACGCCGTGGTGTCGGCGGACGCAGTCATCGTGGTGACGCCGATCTTCTCGACGAGCTACTCGGGGCTGTTCAAGTCGTTCATCGACGTGCTCGACAAGGACTCCCTGATCGGCAAGCCGGTGCTCATCGGCGCGAACGCCGGAACCGCGCGACACTCGCTCGCGATCGATTACGCCATCCGGCCGCTGTTCGCGTACCTCCACGCCGACACGGTCTCGACCGGGGTGTTCGCGGCCTCCGAGGACTGGTCGGGCGGCGGCGACGACGTCGCGCCGCTCGCCACGCGCGTCGCCAAGGGAGCTCGGGAACTCGCCGACGCCGTCGCCGGCCGCACGCAGGTCTCCGCGCCAGACCCGTACGACCCCGACACCTACGCCCAGGACGGCCGGTCGTTCCGCGACCTGCTGGGCGGCTGACCGGTCCGGGTCAGGCCGGCTGCGTCGCCCGGACCCGGGCGGCGAAAGCCGTGAACGGCGCGGCAGCGAGCTCCGGAGGAGTGCCGAGCGCTTCGGGATGCCACTGCACTGCGATCACCGAGCGGTCGGGCCGCTCGAACGCCTCGACCAGGCCGTCGTCGGCCACTGCGGTCGCCACCAGCCCGTCGCCGAGCGCGCCGATGCCCTGGTGGTGCCCGCTGGCCACCGGCATCCGGTCGGCACCCACGGCCTCGGCCAGGGCGGAGTCCGCCTGGAGGACGACCGGATGCCACGCCCACGAGATGCCGTCGGCGCCGGCCGCCGGTCCCTCTCCGTGCTCCACGTCGGTCTCGGGCAGGTCCTCGACGAGGGTGCCGCCGTGGATGACGTTGAGCACCTGCAGGCCACGGCAGATGCCGAGCACCGGGATGCCGGCGTCCAGCGCCGCCCTCGCGATGCCGAAATCGAGTTCGTCCTGCACCGGGTTCACGTCGTAGAGCGCCTCGGAGGGCTCGCCGCCGTACTGTGCGGGGTCGATGTCGCCGCCGCCGGGAAGGATCAGCCCGGAGTAGCGGGTCGCGTCGAAGGATGCCGCATCCCACGTCTGGACGACCTCGACCTCGAGGCCGGCCGCCTCGGCGAGGTGCACCACGTCCGCGAAGATGCGGTTGGCCTCGTCGATGCGCGCGTCGGCCGACCCGTCCGACAGCCGGGCGGGGATCGCGATCGTCGTCATCCGCCCGCCTTGCGCCGGAACGTGCGCTTGTTGCCGGCAGCGCCGTGCGGACCCGTGATGGCGGAATTGGCGTCCAGGTGGGACTCGCCGCCGTGCTTCTGGGCGTTCTTCTTCTCGAGCGCTTCTTTGAACTTGCGCTTCACATCGTCGGACACGGCGGTGTCAGTGGCTTCTTCGTCGCTGCTCATCGCACCAGCCTACGGCGCGGGGCCGACACCCGGGTCAGTACCAGTGCGGGTAGACGCTCATCTCATGGTTCCACGCGCCGCACGGCGTTCCGTAGCTCTGCGAGATGTAGGCGAGGCCCCAGTCGATCTGCGTGTCGCCGTTGGTGCGCCAGTCCGGGCCGGCCGCGGCGAGCTTGTCCGCCGGGAGCGCCTGCGGGATGCCGTAGGCGCCGCTGGACGGGTTGGTGGCATCCGCGCGCCATCCGGATTCCATGTTCCACAGGTCGATGAGGCATCCGAACTGGACCGAGCCCCAGCTGTACGCGCCGATCGCGCGGCGGGCATACGCCTGGGCGCCGGCGGGATCCACCACCACGCCGT
>DATMTQ010000112.1:0-9379 GCA_035564095.1 Microbacterium sp.
GGTCACCGTGCCGACCTCCCGACGGCCCCGCCGCATCTCGCGGAGTCTCCTCCCCGACAGTGGCCGCGGCAGCTTCTGGTTCTACCTGGTGCCCGGCTTCGTGCTGCTCACCGTCATCGTCATCATCCCGATGCTGTGGAACGTCTTTCTCAGCTTCACCAGCTGGCGCGGCATCCTCGCGCCGGTGTGGGTGGGCTTCGACAACTGGGTGCAGCTGTTCCACGACGGCGACTTCTGGCTGTCGTTTCGCAACAGCATCGCCATGATCATCGCGATGGTCGTCATTCCGACGCTCATCGGACTCGTCGTCGCGGCGATCCTGTTCGACCTCATCGGCAAGAAGTTCGGCGGACGGGTGGCGAGCTTCCTGCGGGCGACGTACTACCTGCCGCAGCTGCTGCCCGGCGTCATCGCCGCCGTCGTCATCGGCTGGGTGCTGCGCCCGGAGAACGGAGCTCTGAACACGATCCTCGGGGCCGTCGGGCTGAGCTCGCTCGAGCACAACTGGCTGGGCGACCCGAGCACGGCGCTGCTGAGCGTCATGGCGGTGATGGTGTGGGTGCAGATCGGCTACCCGGTCGTCATCTTCATGGCCGCGCTGCAGCGTGTCGACCCTGAGCTGTACGAGGCCGCGGAACTCGACGGTGCCGGTTGGTTCCAACGGTTCCGCGCGATCACCGTGCACATCATCCGCCCCGAGATCTTCGTCGTCACCCTCACCTGCACGATCGCCGCGCTGAAGGTGTTCGGCCCGGTGTTCACCCTGACCCGCGGCGGCCCCGGCAACGCGACGCTGGTGCCGAGCTACTACTCGTTCACCGAGTTCTTCACCGCCCAGCAGGTGGGGTACGGCGCGACGATCGCGACGGCTATGACGATCATCATCGTGGTGCTCTCGATCGCGTTCATCCGCGCGCAGGACCGCATGGAGCGGGCGGAGGAGGAACGATGACCGCCATTCTCGCGCCGAGCAGGCGCGACGAAGACCAGCTCGAGAGCACATTCAAGCTGCGCAAGCGCACCTCCCGCCGCACGGCGGCCGACTGGGTGCTGCTGACCGGCGTCGTCGTCATCGGGATCCTGATCGCCTCGCCGTTCGTGCTGGTGCTGATCAACTCGTTCAAGTCGCCGAGCGACTACGCCGCCAACGGCCCGCTGAGCCTGCCCAAGGCGCTCTATTTCAAGGGCATCGCCGACTTCTGGAACTACGTCGATTTCCCGCTGAAGCTCTGGAACAGCTTCTACACCAGCGCCGCTGCGGCGCTGCTGGCCGTGCTGATCTCGGTGCTGAACGCGTTCGCGATCGGCATCGGGCGGGTGCGCGGCCGCACCTGGATCATCATCCTGTTCCTCCTGGCCAACACGATTCCGCAGGAAGGGCTGCTGTACCCGCTCTATTACATGTTCAAGCAGGCCGACCTCTACGACACGACGTGGTCGATCATCATCGTGTTCACCGTGATCCAGAGCGCCTTCGGCACCTATCTGCTGTCGAGCGTGTTCGGCACGTTCCCCAAGGAGATCCTCGAGGCGGCGGCCCTGGACGGGGCATCCCGCTGGCAGATCCTCTGGCGGGTGATCGTGCCGATCGTGCGGCCGACGCTGTCGGTGATGATGATCTTCTTCTTCATCTGGACGTGGAACGAGTTCCTGATCCCGGTCACCATGCTCATCAGCAACGACAACCAGACCGTGCCGGTCGCGATCAGCCTGCTGCAGGGCGACAAGATCATGGACGTCACCACCACGAGCGCGTCGGCGCTGCTCGGCCTGTTGCCGACCCTCGTCTTCTTCCTCATCTTCCAGCGCACCCTTGCGCGGGGCGTCACCGCAGGAGCAGTCAAGTAATGAAGTTCACCGATGGTTTCTGGCAGCTGCGTCCGGGCGTGACGGCGCTCTACGCGCAGGTGGCCCATGACATCGAAGCGGCGAACGGCGCCCTGCGGGTGACCGCCCCCACCGCGGTCATCCGCGGCCGCGGCGACACCCTCAACCGGCCGGTGCTCACCGTGACCCTGTCGTCTCCGCTCGAGGGAGTCGTGCGGGTGCGCATCGCGCATCACGAGGGGCGGCCGTGGCACGGCGGGTTCGCTTTGGCAGCCGAGCAGACTCCGGCCGGCGTCGCCGTCGTCACGGAAGCCGGCGGCTCTCTGACCACGGGCATGCTCACCGCCCGCATCGCACCCGGCGCGCCGTGGAACCTGTGGTTCGAGGTCGACGGCGAGCGCATCACCGGCAGCGGCGCGCGCGCGGCCGGGTATCTGCGGCTGGACGCGGATGCCTCGGTGGACCACGGTGTCGTCGCCAACGACCGCACCGAGAACGGCATCCCGCTCGAGTCCGTGTTCGTGCACGAGCAGCTCGACCTCGGTGTCGGCGAACTGGTGTACGGGCTCGGGGAGCGCTTCGGGCCGCTCGTGAAGAACGGGCAGAGCATCGAGATCTGGAACGCGGACGGCGGCACCTCGAGCGAGCAGGCGTACAAGAACGTGCCGTTCTATCTGTCCTCGCGCGGCTACGGCGTGCTGGTCAACGATCCCGGCCACGTGTCGTTCGAGGTGGGATCGGAGGCGGTCGAGCGCGTGCAGTTCTCGGTCCCCGGCGAGGTGCTGGAGTATTTCGTCATCGCCGGCCCGACTCCGAAGGACGTCTTGACGCGGTACACCGCGCTCACGGGCCGCCCGCCCGCAGTGCCGGCTTGGTCGTACGGCCTCTGGCTGTCGACGTCGTTCACGACCGACTACGACGAGGACACCGTCACCGCCTTCATCGACGAGATGGCCAGGCGCGACCTGCCCGTGTCGGTGTTCCACTTCGACTGCTTCTGGATGCGCGAGTTCAACTGGTGCGACTTCGAGTGGGACCCCCGGGTGTTCCCGGATCCGGACGCGATGCTCGCGCGGCTGCACGGCAAGGACCTGCGCATCTGCGTCTGGATCAACCCGTACATCGCGCAGCGCTCGCCCCTGTTCGCCGAGGCCGCCGCTCAGGGGTTCCTGGTGCACCGTGCCGACGGGTCGGTGTGGCAGTGGGACCTGTGGCAAGCGGGCATGGGGCTCGTGGACTTCACGAATCCGGACGCCGCGGCCTGGTACCGCTCGAAGCTGCAGCGTCTCATCGACCAGGGCGTGGACTGCTTCAAGACCGACTTCGGCGAGCGGATCCCCACGGACGTGGTGTGGGCGGACGGATCCGACCCGGCGCGCATGCACAACCTGTACGCGCAGCTGTACAACCGGGTGGTGCACGACGTGCTCGTGGATGCGCGCGGCGCGGGAGATGCCGTGCTGTTCGCCCGCTCCGCGACCGCGGGCGGCCAGACCATGCCGGTGCACTGGGGCGGAGACTCCACCTCCACGTTCCCGTCGATGGCCGAGACTCTGCGGAGCGGTCTGTCGCTGGCGCTCAGCGGCTTCGCGTACTGGAGTCACGACATCGGCGGATTCGAGGGCACGCCGGATGCCGCGGTCTTCAAGCGCTGGACGGCGTTCGGTCTGCTCTCGAGTCACAGCCGCTTCCACGGTTCGCAGTCCTACCGGGTGCCGTGGCAGTTCGACGACGAGGCGGTCGAGGTGACCCGGGTGTTCACCCACCTGAAGATGCGGCTCATGCCGTATCTGTATCAGGCGGGGGCGGATGCCGCGTCCACCGGCATCCCGCTCATGCGGCCCATGATCCTCGAGTTCCCCGACGACCCGGCGGTCGGTCACCTGGACCGGCAGTACATGCTCGGACCCGACCTGCTCGTCGCCCCGGTGTTCTCGGAGACCGGCGAGGTCGCGTTCTACCTGCCGGCCGGCACATGGACGCACCTGTTGTCCGGCGAGGTCGTCACCGGGGGTGGCTGGCGCACCGAACGGCACGGCTTCGACTCCCTGCCGCTCTATGTGCGGCCCGGGGCCGTGCTGCCGTGGGGCGCCCACGAGGACCGCCCGGACTACGACTACCTGGAGGGCCTGCAGATGCGGGTCTTCCCCGGTGGTTCGGGCGTTGCGACGGTGAGCGTCACGACGCCCGACGGCCGCCTTCATACCTTCGAGGTCGACCGGGGCGCCGTCACGGGGTGAGCGCGCGCGGCACTCCGGGGCTACGCGCCCTCGAGAGCGGCGCTGACCACCGCGCGGGCCTCCTCCTGCACCAGCTTCAGGTGCTCCGGGCCGCGCAGCGACTCGGCGTACAGCTTGTACACGTCCTCCGTGCCGGACGGCCGGGCGGCGAACCAGGCGCTCTCGGTCTGCACCTTCAGGCCGCCGATCGCGGCGCCGTTGCCGGGGGCGTTCGTGAGCCGGGCGGTGATCGCCTCGCCGGCGAGGTCGCCCGCGGTCACGGCGTCCGGCGACAGCTTGCCGAGTGCGGACTTCTGCTCGGGCGTCGCGGCGGCATCCACCCGCTGGTACGCGGACGCGCCGAAGCGCTCCTCGAGCTCGACGTACCGCTGCGAAGGGGTCTTGCCGGTGACCGCGATGATCTCGGAGGCGAGCAGGCACAGCAGGATGCCGTCTTTGTCGGTGGTCCAGACGGTGCCGTCCTTGCGCAGGAAGGATGCTCCGGCCGACTCCTCGCCGCCGAAGGCGACCGATCCGTCGAGCAGCCCGGGCACGAACCACTTGAATCCGACCGGCACCTCCAGCAGCCTGCGGCCGAGCGACTCGGCGACGCGGTCGATGATCATCGACGACACCAGCGTCTTGCCGATTGCGGCATCCTGCGGCCAGCCCGGACGGTGCGAGTAGAGGTAGTCGATCGCCACGGCCAGGTAGTGGTTGGGGTTCATCAGGCCGGCATCCGGCGTGACGATGCCGTGCCGGTCGGCGTCCGCGTCGTTGCCGGTGAGCACGTCGTACTCGTGGCGACGAGCGACGAGCGACGCCATCGCTGACGGCGAGGACGGATCCATGCGGATCTTCTCGTCCCAGTCCAGGGTCATGAACCGCCACGTCGGGTCGACGTCGGGGTTCACGACCGTCAGGTCGAGGCCGTACATCTCGGCGATGAGCGCCCAGTACTCGACGGATGCCCCGCCCAGCGGATCGGCGCCGATCCGCACGCCCGCGCTGCGGATCGCGTCGATGTCGATGATGTTCCGGAGGTCGCGCACGTATCCGTCGCGGAAGTCGTACTCGCCGACCGCATCGGCGTCGATGTCCGCGAACCGGGTGCGCTCGACGCCGTCGAGTCCGGCCGCGATGAGCGCGTTGGCGCGGTTCGCGATCCAGCCGGTGGCATCCGTGTCGGCCGGTCCGCCGTGCGGCGGGTTGTACTTGAAGCCGCCGTCGCGGGGCGGGTTGTGGCTGGGGGTGACGACGATGCCGTCGGACAGGCCGGGATCGTCGGCCGCGCGACCGCGGTTGTAGGTGAGGATCGCGTGGCTGAGGGCCGGGGTCGGCACCCACGACTCGCGCGAGTCCGTGCGCACGTCGACGCCGTTCGCGATGAGCACCTCGATCGCGGTGCGCTCCGCCGGCAGCGACAGTCCGTGGGTGTCGCGTCCGAGGAACAGCGGGCCGGTGATGCCCTGCGCGGCCCGGTACTCGACGATCGCCTGGGTGGTGGCGAGGATGTGGTCTTCGTTGAAGCTCGTCGACAGGCTCGAGCCGCGGTGGCCCGACGTGCCGAACACGACGCGCTGGGTGGCGACGGCGGGGTCCGGCTTGCGGTCGTAGTACGCGTTGATGAGCTCGTCGATGTCGATGAGGTCGCTGGCTTCGGCAGGCTGTCCGGCGCGGGTCATGCCCCCCAGTCTGCCGCGCCGCGTGCGCCGTGTCAGCCGTCGGGCGAGAAAGTCGTGGGATCCCGCCGCTAGGCTTGGCGAGTGACGAGCGACATGTGGGACTCCGGCGCGCCCCGACGCACCTACAGCTACCTGGGTCCGGCCGGAACGTTCACCGAGGCCGCCCTCGCCCAGGTTCCCGAGGCGCGCGGGCAGGTGTGGCATCCGGTGCACAACGTCGCCGAGGCGCTCGCCGACGTCACCGAGGGCCGGTCGGATGCCGCGATGATCGCCATCGAGAACTCGGTCGACGGCGGCGTGTCCACCGCGCAGGACGCCCTCGCCACGATCCCGGGGCTGCGCATCGTCGGCGAATACCTCGTCCCGGTGTCGTTCGTGCTGGTGGGCAAGCCCGGCACGGTGCTCGCGGACGTCTCGCTGATCGCCGCGCACCCGGTCGCGTACGCCCAGTGCCTGCAGTGGCTCGGCACCGCGCTGCCCGCCCACGCCCACATCCCGGCCGCCAGCAACGTGGCATCCGCCCTCGGCATCCTCGACGGCACGAGCGATGCGGATGCCGCCATCGCCCCGCCCGGCATCCTCGACCACCACGACCTGGAGCTGCTCGCCGAGAACATCGGCGACAATCCCAACGCGGTCACCCGGTTCGTGCTCGTGAGCCGCGCCGTGCCGCAGCAGTCGCCGACCGGGGCCGACAAGACGTCGCTCATCGTCGAGCTGCCCGAGGACCACCCGGGCGCCCTGCTGGATATGCTCGAGCAGTTCGCCACGCGCGGCATCAACCTCTCGCTGCTGGCTTCGCGTCCCATCGGCGACGAGCTCGGCCGCTACCGGTTCGTCATCGACGCCGACGGCCACGTGCGCGACGAGCGCATGGCCGATGCCCTGCTGGGCCTGCGGCGTTTCAGCCCGAAGGTGACGTTCCTCGGCAGCTACCCGCGCGCCGACCGCGCGATCGTGCGATACCCGGAGCGGTACTCCGACGACGTGTTCGTCGAGGCGCGCGACTGGCTGCGCGGCATCCTCTCCGGCGAGCCCGAGTACTGAGCCGCGCGAGCCCCCGGTCGGCGAACCGGGCCGACGAGCCCCCCCCCGGTCGTTGAGCGAGCGAAGCGAGTCGAAACGCAGCGAGCAGGTCTCGGCGAATCGGTCGCAAGCGGCCCGCTGTGGGGTGCATTGGTGACGGATCGGCGGGCCGCATCCACGGCGCGTTTCGTCTCGTGCTGCGGTCAGCCGGGCTCGCTCAACGACCGGGGGCGGCCAGCAGCTCGACGGTCTGCATGCGGCCGGGGGAGGCATCCAGCGGCTCGGCATCATACGACCCGGCGACCGGTGAGATCATGACCTCGTCGACACCCCAGTGCGCCGCGAACGCCTCCAGCCGCGACCGCACGTCGGGCCCCGTGCCGATGAACCAGCGCTCGCTCATCCGCTCGAGCACGGGAGCTGCGAGCCGGTCGGATGCCTCGGCCTTCGCCGCCTGCTCCACCGTCTCGAGCGCCACGAGCGGCATCCCGCCGCGCAGCCGCGCCATCATCCGGATCTGCGGCAGGGCGCGGGCATGGGCTTCGACATCCGTCTCGGCGGCGACGACGTTCGCGGTGAGGAAGGTCACCGGCTCCGGATGCTCCTCGGACGGCCGGTACTCCTGCCGGTACAGGGCCAGCGCGCGCTCCAGTCCCTCGCCGGAGAAGTGGTTCGCGAACACGTAGGGCAGACCGGAGGCCGCGGCCAGCTGCGCGGAGTAGTCGCTGGAGCCGAGCAGCCACACCGTCGGCATCCCGGTCGCGGCGGGAGTCGCGTGGATGTCGTACGTGCCGCCGCTCGTGAACTGCACCGTCGCGCCTTTCGCCGACACGAGCGCGCGGATGTCGTGCACGTGCTGCGGGAATCGCTCCACGTCGCTGGTGGTGCCCGACATCCGAAGCAGCTGCGTGATCACCGGGTCGCTGCCGGGCGCCCGGCCGATGCCGAGGTCGATGCGGCCTGGAGCGAGCGCCTCGAGCGCGGCGAACTGCTCGGCCACGACCAGTGGCGAGTGGTTCGGCAGCATGACCCCGCCCGACCCGATCCGGATGCGGGTGGTGCGCGCGGCCGCCGCCGCGGCGAGCACTGGCGGAGTCGTCGAGGCGACCGCCGGCATGTTGTGGTGCTCGGCGAACCAGTATCGGGCGTAGCCCAGTTCGTCGGCCCGCGCCGCCAGGTCGAGGGATGCCGCCACCGCCTGCGCCGAGGTCTGTCGGCTGCGCACGGGTACGAGGTCGAGGATCGAGAGATTCAGGGATGCCATCCCCGGTGCCAACCGCACCCGCAGATCGCGCATTCCCTGCCGGGGGATCGGCGCGGCACGCACTCAGATGACGAGCGCCGCGACCGTCGCTGCGAGCAGCACCCCGACCAGAGTCAGCCATCCGGTGCGCCAGCGCACGTCGACTCTTCCCCCGGCCGGGGCCGGGTCCCGCTGCGCGAGCTTCCAGCCGCGACGGATCGCCTCGGTGGCGGCCGCAGCGGTGGTGAGGCCGTTCCGCCCGTCATCGACGAGCGCGGACATCGCGAAGCGGCCGTCGTCGGCCACGGCCGTGTGCATCAGGATCTGCTCGTTCGCCTCGAATCGCGGGAGCCCGGACAGCTGCGTGCCGCCCGGTGCGGCCCAGGCCCGGTAGCGTCCGCGTGTCGTGCGCACCACCGGCGAGAAGCTCGGTTGCACGTCGACGATCGCGCTCCACGGGATCCGGATGTCGCGTGCCGGATTGACGAGCACCACGGCATCCGGCTCGCTGACCACCGCGGGACGCCAGAACAGCACCCAGGCGGCGGTGCCGAACAGCGCCACGACGGGCACCGCGCGCGCCAGCCCCATCCAATCGCCGAGCACCCCGAGCGTGACGAGATCGAGTACGCACAAAGCCCACACCCCGACGGTCAGCCAGAGTCCGGATCGGGGGCGGAACACCGCGCGCTGTTGGTCCATGTCCGCCATCTCATCACTGCCCGGGTCGGATCGTCCGGGGCGCGCGGACCGGGTCGTTCAGGGCTTCGCCCACGTTGAAGGTTCGGGCATAAGTTAGAAGGGATGCCGAAGTCACCGTGGACCGCGCGCGCCCGTCGACGCGCCGCTCTGCTGTGGTCGATCGGCGCGACCGTGCTCGTGCTGGCGCTGCTGCTGTCGCTCGCGGCCGGGCTGACCGGCCGCGCACCTGCCGCCCAGGTGCGGAAGACCTTCGCCGACGCCGCTCCGGCCGGGCGCGCGCTGACCGTCACCGCCTCCACGTTCGAGCTGACCGCGGCGGATCAGGATGCCGCCGCGCGGGCGATCGCCCGCGCCTTCGGCGATGCTCCCATCGACGTGACGCATCGCACCGCCGCGAACACGGCGACCTGGGTCATCGCCCCCGACATCTCTCGCGTCACCCCGGCCGACCTGCCGGCTCTGCAGCGCGGGTTCGACACGATCGGCGACTCCCTGTCCACGGTGCTCGCGGGCTCCGGCGGCGTCACCGTCCGCGGCACCGCCGGTGCGACCACGGCCACCGTGCGCGCGTCCGTGCAGACCGTGAGCGAGACGGCCGTGCTGCCCCTCGGGATCATCGCGACCGCCGGCATCCTCGCCGTCGGGATGCTCGTGCAGCTGCTCGTCTCGGCCCGCAC
>DATMTQ010000113.1:0-2997 GCA_035564095.1 Microbacterium sp.
GACGAAGCCCTCACCCTCTCCGACCGCA
Organism: Microbacterium sp.; assembly: GCA_035564095.1. Taxonomy (GTDB): domain Bacteria; phylum Actinomycetota; class Actinomycetes; order Actinomycetales; family Microbacteriaceae; genus Microbacterium. The sequence goes on from DATMTQ010000113.1 coordinate 29, forward strand.
TCGCCGTCATGTTCGACGGGATCATGACCCAGATCGGCACCCCGAAAGACATCTACGAACACCCCGCCACCGCACAGGTCGCCGCGTTCGTCGGCTCCTGCAACTTCCTGCCCGGCACCGTCGAACAGACCCGGGCCGGGCAGGTCGACGTGCGCCTGCACGCCACCGGCGCCACCGTCACCATCGCCACAAGCGAGTCATGGCTCGCCGGCGCCCCGGTCACCGTCGCGGTGCGCCCGGAACGCCTCACCATCGTCACCGACACCCCCGGCAGCCGCGACCTGAACGTGCTCGACACCGACGTCGTCGCCAAGGCGTACGTCGGCTCCCGGTACGAGTACATGCTCCGCCTCGGCGACATCGCCGTCCAAGTCGTCACCCCCGACGGCGCCCTCGACGGGCCCGTGCGCCTCGTCTTCCACCCCGACCACGCCCACGTCTACCCCGGCGAGTCCGGACCCTCCACCGAAGCCCTCGACCTCATGAAGGTCGCGGTCTGACCCGCACCCGGCATCCCGCATCCTGCACCCGCATCCCGCACCCGCCGAGCCCGCCTCGCCGACGGGCGGGCGTGGGATGCCGGTGCGCCCGGCACGTGCGTCTCCCAGTACGATGGGGCGCGATGTCCGCCGAATCGCCGGATGCCATGGTGGCGTCCGCACCACCGCAGCTGTACCGGGAGATCCCGCGCGCCGAGTGGGCGCGCCTTGCCGCCGACATGGCCCAGCCGCTCACCGAGACCGAGATCGTGCAGCTGCGCGGCCTCGGCGACCGCCTGGACCTTGACGAGGTACGCGACGTGTACCTCCCGCTCAGCCGGCTGCTGAGCCTCTACGCGTCGGCGACCAAGCGTCTCGGTGCCGAGACGGCGGGATTCCTCGGCGAGACCGACACGACGACGCCGTTCGTGGTGGGCGTCGCCGGGTCGGTGGCGGTCGGCAAGTCGACGATCGCGCGCCTGCTGCGGGAGCTCATGAGCCGCTGGTCGGACACGCCGCGGGTCGAGCTCGTTACCACCGACGGGTTCCTGTACCCCAACGCGGAGCTCGAGCGCCGAGGCCTCATGGACCGCAAGGGCTTCCCGGAGTCGTACGACACCCGGGCGCTCATCGACTTCCTCGCCAAGATCAAAGGAGGGGCGGCCGAGGCGCACGCGCCGTACTACTCCCACATCCGCTACGACATCGTGCCGGATGCCCGGGTCACGGTGCGCCGTCCCGACGTCGTCATCGTCGAGGGTCTGAACGTGCTGCAGCCTCCGCCCGTGCCGCACGATGTCGCGGTCAGCGACTTCTTCGACTTCTCGATCTACGTCGATGCGGATGCCGCGGACATCACCAGCTGGTACGTCGACCGGTTCCTGGCCCTCCGCCAGGGTGCGTTCAGCGATCCGAGCTCGTTCTTCAACGTGTTCGCCGACCTCACCGACGAGGAGGCGGTGGAGAAGGCGCTCGGCTTCTGGAACTCGATCAACCTGCCGAACCTCGAGGAGAACGTGCTGCCCACCCGCCACCGCGCCACCCTCGTGCTCCGCAAGGGGCCCGGCCACACGGTCCAGCAGGTGCAGCTCCGCAAGCTGTAGCGGGGGCGCGGCTGCGGCATCCTGCCTGCGGCATCCGGTCCAGGCATCTGCTCCAGGCATCCGGCCTGCGGCCTCCTCGTTTCGAACGAGGGCCATTGCCGGAATGCGGATGCCGGGCGCGAATCCGTCCGCCATTCGTCAATCCCCCTCGGTTGAAACGAGGAGCGGGATGCCGCGTCCGCACCTCGGCTGAAACGAGGATGCGTCAGGAGGGCAGGGACAGGTGCTCGTGCACGCACACCCAGGCGCCGTCGCGGCGCTGCATCACAATGGTCTCGCGCTCGTGGGAGTCGGCGAGTTCGCCGTCGGCCGAGATCGTGGTGTCGACGTCGTGCGAGAACACCGCGACGTCGCCGAGCAGCTGGATGCGGCGGTTCGTCGAGCGGCATCCGTGCACCTCGAAGCCGGATGCCTCGACCCACGACGCCCACAAGCGCTCGTACTCTGCGCGGGACTCCAGGCGGGCCGGCTCGGCGTGGAACAGGAACGTCGCGTCGGGCGTGAAGCCCGCGAAGTACGCGTCGACGCGGTTCGCGCCGAAATCGGCGATGATGCGGTCGACGGCGGCCAGCGCATCGGTCGCGGCGGGGGAGTCGGCGCCGGCGGTGCGGACGTCGTCCAGGGGTTCAGGGCTCATCGGCGAACCTCGCCTCTCGTCAGGGGATATACCAGTAGACAACGATTGACGCCTATTGTGCAACAGCTCTCTCAGCTAGGCTGGCCACTAGCGAGCGATGCAGCCGGCGTCGCGCACGTCTGCGAGCGACATGAGACCCATCCACCCCGAGCCCGATCAGGGCGCCCTGCGCATCGGCGCCAAACTGCGCGCCACGCGTCTCGGCCAGGGCATGACGATCGCCCAGGTGTCCGAGACCACCGGGCTGACCAAGGGATTCATCAGCCGGCTCGAACGCGACGAGACCTCGCCGAGCGTCGCCACGCTCGTCATGATCTGCCAGGTGCTGTCCCTGCCGATCGGGAGCCTGTTCGACCGGCCGGCCGGCGAGGTCATCCACCTCGAGGATGCCCCGCACATCAACCTCGGCGGCACCCGCGCGGTCGAGCGCCTCATCACCCCGCGCGACGAGGAGCGCTTCCAGCTGCTGCGCTCCACGCTCGAACCGGGCGCGAGCGGCGGCGACGACCTCTACACGATCAGCTGCGAAGTGGAGGCGGTGCACGTGCTGCACGGCGGTGTCACGCTGCGATTCGCCCAGCACGAGACCGTGCTGGGCGCCGGCGACACGCTGACCATTCCGGGTCGCGAGCCGCACACCTGGGTGAACCATCTCGACGTCGAGTCCGAGATCATCTGGGTCATCGCGCCGGCCGCCTGGAGCGGCTCGGCCTGACCCGCCCGCACGCGACGACGCCCTCCCCGATTCGG
>DATMTQ010000114.1:0-7413 GCA_035564095.1 Microbacterium sp.
AAAGGGCCGTGGCTCCCGGACGGGATGCCACGGCCCTCTCGCGTGGCGTCAGACGCTGACGCGCAGCACTTCCTCGATCGTCGTGAGCCCCTGGGCGACCTTGGCCCAGCCGTCTTCGCGCAGCGTCTTCATACCCTGGGCGAGCGAGACCTCCCGCAGCTCGGTGCCGGTCGCGTGCGACACGACGAGGCGCTCGATCTCATCGGTCACCGTCATCGCCTCGTGCAGCGCGATGCGACCGCGGTAGCCGGTGCCGGAGCACGCCGCACAGCCCATCGCCTTGTACAGCACGGGCACATCGAGGCCGTCGACATGCATGCCGGCCGACTCGATCACGGCATCCGACTCGACGTACGGCTCGCGGCACTTGTCGCACAGCCGGCGCGCGAGTCGCTGGGCGACCACCGCGGTCGTCGCGGTCGCGACGAGGAACGGCTCCGCGCCGATCTCGACGAGGCGCGTGAGTGCGCTCGGGGCGTCGTTCGTGTGCAGCGTCGACAGCACCAGGTGGCCGGTCAGCGACGCCTCGATGGCGATGACCGCCGTCTCCTGGTCGCGGATCTCACCGATCAGCACGACGTCCGGGTCGCTGCGCAGGATGGAGCGCAGGGCCGACTGGAACGTCAGGCCGGCGCGCTGGTTGACCTGCACCTGGTTGATGCCCGCGATGCGGTACTCCACCGGGTCCTCGACGGTGATGACGTTGATCGTCGGGTTCGCGACCGTGCGCAGCGCGGTGTACAGCGTCGTCGACTTGCCGGAGCCGGTCGGGCCGGTGACCAGCACCATGCCGTGCGGACGGGTGATGGCCGCCGTGAAGCGCTCCTCGTTGAACGACGAGAACCGCAGGTCGCGCATCGTCAGCAGCTGCCCCGACGTGTCCAGGATGCGCATGACGATCTTCTCGCCCCACACGGTGGGCAGCGTCGCCACGCGCAGGTCGATCGTGCGGCCGTCGTGCGTGACGCTGAGCCGGCCGTCCTGGGGCTTGCGCCGCTCGGCGATGTCGATGGACGACATGATCTTCAGGCGCGAGATGACGCCGTCCTGGATCGCCCGGTCGGCCTTCTGCATCTCGTGCAGCACGCCGTCGATGCGGTACCGCACCGTCAGGTGGCGCTCGCCGGGCTCGATGTGGATGTCGCTCGCCCGGTCGTTGATCGCCTGCGTGATGAGCAGGTTCACGAACCGGATGATGGGAGCGTCGCTGTCCTGCTCGTCGAGCGATGACGCGAAGATGCCGACGTCGCTGGCGTTCGCGGTCTCGCCGATCTGCTCGGAGAGGTCGCTCAGCTCTTCGTCGCTGCGCAGGTAGCGCTCGAACGCCTGGCGGAGCGCATCCATCGCGACCACGACGGGCTCGACGTGCATGTCCGTGACGCTCGTGACGTTGTCGATCGCGATGATGTCGGTCGGGTCGATCATGCCGACGATGAGCGTCTCGCGCACCTGCTCGAGGGGGATCAGCTGGTGATTGCGGCACAGGCTCCCGGGCACGAGGGTGATCACGTTGGGATCGAGCGTCATCCGGCTGATGTCCACGAAGCGGGTGCCGGTGTGCAGCGACACCGCCTCGGCCACCTGCGTGTCGGTCACGAGGCGGGCGCTCACCAGCTGCTGCGCCAGATCGCCTCCGTCGCCGAACTGTGCGATCGCGTGGGACATGTCCGCAGCGCGGACCGCCCCTGTCAGCACCAGCGTCTGCGCAAGCCCTCTCACGATCGTTCCCCCTCCCGAAACGGGTTCCCCGTCTTACCCCTCGGTGCCACCCTACGGGGGCCGTGCGGGCTCGTCACGGGGAGTGCCTCAGTCTTTCGTGAATCCTGAGCAATCCTTGATTTTACGCCTCAGAGCAGGGTTGAGGGCAGGATGCCGGGAGGGCGCCGGCCGCGATCACGACGCGTAGGTCACGAGTCCCAGTTCGACGGGCGAGACGAGCAGCGGATGCGACGGAACCACGCGCACGGTGTACCCGAACGAGCCGGTCACCGTGAGCGGCTGCATGCAGCGGAACTCGGTGAGCCCGTCGGCGCCCACCGGCCCGGCGGACTGCAGCGGCGTCGCGCTGGTCTCGACGAGCCGGTCGCCGTCGTCGGTGTTGCCCGTGACGAGCTCGACGGTGACGTCGTCGGTCGACAGCCCGTTCAGGTGCACGGCCGCCTTCACCTCGAGGATGTCGCCCGCCTGCGCCTGCTGCGGGATGCCGGACTGGTCGACGTTCGCGACCACGACGTTGCGCCACCCGCCTCGCACGCGGCCGATGTACGCGGCCAGCTCCCGCGCCTGGGCATGGCCGTCGGCGCGCAGCGCGGCGTCGTGGGCCGCGGCCGGGGCATACAGGTTGGTGACGTAGTCGCGCACCATGCGGTCGCTGGTGGCGCGCTTGCCGAGCTCGGTCATCGTGTGCCGCACCATCGCCATCCACGCGCGCGGGATGCCGTCCTCCCGGTCGTAGAACGCGGGCACCAGACGGTGCTCGATGAGGTCGTACAGGGCGGATGCCTCGGCGTCATCCCGCTCGACGTCGTTCGACGCGGTGTCGGCCGTGGGGATCGCCCAGCCGTTGCGGCCGTCGAACCACTCGTCCCACCAGCCGTCGAGGATCGACAGGTTCAGCGCGCCGTTGAGGGCGGCCTTCATGCCCGACGTCCCGCACGCCTCGAGCGGACGCAGCGGGTTGTTCAGCCACACGTCGCATCCCGGGTACAGGGTCTTCGCGAGCGTGATGTCGTAGTCCGGCAGGAACACGATGCGCCCGCGCACGGCCGGCGTCCGGCTGAACGCGACGAGCTGCTGGATGAGGATCTTGCCCGAGTCGTCCGCCGGATGCGACTTGCCCCCGATCACGATCTGCACGGGGCGCTCCGGGTCGGTGAGGATCCTCGTCAGCCGCTCCGGGTCGCGCAGCATCAGCGTCAGGCGCTTGTAGGTCGGCACGCGGCGCGCGAATCCGATCGTCAGCACATCGGGACTCAGCAGGTCGTCGATCCACGCCGGCGCGACGGGCGAGGACTGCAGGGCGGACGCCGCCACCCGCCGCCGCGCCTCGGCGACGAGGTCGCGCTTCATGGCGTGGCGCACGCCCCACAGTTCCTCGTCGGTCACCCGGACCTGGTCGGTCCAGTCGTGCGTCGGCACCGCGGAGTCGCCGAAGGCATCCTCGCTCAGCTGCTTGAGGCGTCCGTGCACCCAGGTGGGACCGTGCACCCCGTTGGTGATCGAGGTGATCGGCACCTCGTCGGTGTCGACGCCCGGCCACAGCTGCCCGAACATGTGCCGGCTGACGTCGCCGTGCAGCCGCGAGACCCCGTTGGCGTGCTGGCCGAGGTGCAGCCCCAGCACCGCCATGTTGAAAACGCCGCGGTCGCCGCCGTCGTAGTCCTCCAGGCCGAGGGCGAGGGCGCGCTCCGCGTCGAGTCCGCGGAACAGGGCGCTCGACAGGTACGCGGAGATGAGGTCGCGCGGGAACCGGTCGATGCCCGCGGGCACCGGAGTGTGCGTGGTGAAGACGGTGGATGCCCGCACCTGCGCGAGCGCCTCGTCGAACGACAGCCCGGCGCCGGTGAGGTACTCCGACATGCGCTCGAGGCCCTGGAACCCGGCGTGCCCCTCGTTGGTGTGGTAGACGTCCGGGGTGGGGCGCCCGGTGAGGGCGCAGAACGCGCGCACCGCGCGCACGCCGCCGACGCCCAGCAGCAGCTCCTGCAGCAGACGGTGCTCGCCGCCGCCGCCGTACAGGCGGTCGGTGACGCGGCGCATCTCCTCGCTGTTCGAGGGGGTCTCGGCATCCAGCAGCAGCAACGGCACGCGCCCGATGTCCGCGATCCAGATGCGGGCGGCCAGGCGCCGGTCGCCGGGCAGGTCGAGGGTGATCTCGACCGGCGCGCCGCCAGCGTCGCGCAACAGCGTGAGCCCCAGCCCGTACGGGTCCAGCAGCGGGTAGCTCTCGCGCTGCCAGCCGTCATCCCCGATCGACTGGCGGAAGTACCCGGCGCGGTAGAACAGGCCGACGCCGGTCAGCGGCACGCCCAGATCGCTCGAGCTCTTGAGGTGGTCGCCGGCGAGGATGCCGAGGCCGCCGGAGTACTGGGGGAGCGACCCGTCCACGCCGAACTCGGGGGAGAAGTACGCGATGTGCGCGGGCTTGTCGCCCTCGTGCCGCTGGAACCAGCGGTCGCCGGTGAGGTAGTCGGTGAGTCGCTCGTCCTCCTCCCGCACCCGGTCCACGAACTCGGCGTCGTCGGCGAGCTGGTCCAGGCGCTCCTGGCCGATCGCGCCGAGCATCTGCACCGGGTTCTCGCCGACCTCCACCCACAGCTCGGGATCCATCGAGGCGAAGAGGTCGTGCGGCGTCCGCGACCAGGACCAGCGCCAGTTCGAGGCGAGACGATCCAAAGCGGCGAGCGATTCGGCGAGGACAGGGCGGACGGTGAACGTTCGGAGGGCCTTCACCCTCAGGAGTCTAGGGGTGGGCGGGCGGCGGGCACGAGGAGATTTCCTTCCTGACGCGCGGCCGCCGCGTGGGAGCGTTGCCGCGCGCTCGTCCGGTGCCTAAGGTGGCCAGCAGCGGGCTTTCGCGAGCCTGTACGACCGAAGGAGGCCAGGATGTCGCAGATCGCCTGGATCGGGCTCGGGCACATGGGCACGCCGATGACCGCCAATCTCGTCGCGGCGGGACACACCGTGCGCGGCTACGACCTCAGCCCCACCGCGTGCGAAGCGGCGGCATCCCACGGGGTGCAGGTCGTGAGCAGCATCGCGAAGGCGCTCGACGGCGCCGAGGCGTGCTTCACCTCGCTGCCGATGCCCGCGCACGTGCACGAGGTGTACGCCGACGAAGAGGGCATCTGGGCGCACGCCGAGCCCGGCACCCTGCTGCTGGACACGTCGACGGTCGACATCGCCACCTCGCGCTGGTGCCACGACGAGTCCGCCCAGCGCGGTTTCTCCTTCGTGGACTCGCCCATCTCCGGCGGCACGGCCGGCGCCGAAGCGCACTCGCTCACGTTCATGCTGGGCGGCGAGAAGGAGGCCACGGCCCGCGCGCACGAGTTCGTCACGGCGATGGCGGGGCACGTGATCGACTGCGGCGGACCGACCTCCGGCATCGGCTCGAAGCTCGTGAACAACATGATGCTGTTCATCGACATGCTCGCCGTCGCCGAGGGATCGCAGCTGGCCGAGCAGCTCGGCCTCGACCAGTCGGTGTTCTGGCAGGTCGCCGATTCGTCCTCCGGCCAGTCGTGGCCGCAGCGGATGTGGTGGCCGGCGCCGGGTGTCGTGCCGACGGCCGCCGCGAACCACAACTTCGACGCGACCTTCTCGGTGAACCTCGCCCGCAAGGACTGCTCGCTCGCCGTCGCCGCCGGCGAACAGACCGGCGTTCCGCTGCCCGCCGCGAACCTCGCCCTCGCCCAGCTCGACGAGCTCATCGCCCGCGGCCTCGGCGAGAAGGACACCTCGCTCATGACCCTGTTCGCCGTGCCCGATGGCAAGCCCCTGCGCGGCTACACCCCCGACGCCTGACCGCGCCCTGAGCCTGTCGAAGGGCAGCCCATCCCTGCCTCCCGCGTCGAGCACGCCGCACGGCTCGCCGTATCGTGGAAGCCATGACCGCGCCGCACATGTCCATCGAGATCGAGCGCAAATACGACGTCGACGCCGACACCCCGCTCCCGGACTGGTCCGCCCTGCCGGGGGTGGCATCCGTCGGTGCACCGGAGCCGCGCAGCCTCGACGCCCGCTACTTCGACGACGCGGAGTCATCCCTCGCCAACGGGGGCATGGCGCTGCGGCGGCGCACGGGCGGTCAGGATGCCGGATGGCACATCAAGATCGCGGACTTCGACGGCAAGCACGAGCTGCGCTGGCCGCTCGGCGACGGCCCAGCCGACGTGGTGCCCGACGACGTGCTCTCCACGGCCGAGAAGCTGGCGGAGCCGCCCTTCCGGCAGATCGCCCGCATCCGCAACGAACGGGTCGCCTACGCGCTGACGGATGCCGCGGGGGGCCTGGTCGCCGAGTTCGTCGACGACCACGTCGAGGCCGAGGCATCCGCCACCGGCGCCACCTCCACCTGGCGGGAGTGGGAGCTCGAACTCGGCCCGGCGGCACCCACCGATCCCGCCGGCATCGAGGACCTCTTCATCGCCGCCGACCTGCTCGTCTTCGCGGTCGGCGGCGCGGTGGCGGCATCCCCGTCCAAGATCGGCCGCGCCCTGGGTGCCTGAACCCGTCATCGGCGGAGGAGATGACACGAGCGGAGGATGCCCCAGCCGGCGGACGTCCTCCGCCCGTCTCATCTCCTCCGCTCCGCACGCACATCTGCACGCACCGAGCCTCATCCGTCAACAGGCCGGGCCTCGCGGGTCGTGCCGCCCCGGTTCTCCACAGACGGAGCCGCGGACGCGCGCGGGATGCCGTGGAGCATCCAACCTGGGGGAATGCGAAAGCGGAAGCTCGATACGCAGCTCACGCTGCTGATCGCCGACGTCGCGAAGCACGGCGGGGTCGTTCGCAGCGCGGATGCCTTCGCGCGCGGCCACAGTCAGCGAACGATCGCCGCGGCGATCGAGCGCGGGGCGCTGATGCGCATCCGGCGGGTGTGGATCGCGAGACCTGGTGCCGACGCGCACCTGCGTGCGGCGGCCGCTGCCGGGGTCTTCGTCAGCTGCATCACTGAGGCGCGGCGGCTCGGGCTGTGGGTGCTCGAGGATGCCAAGGCCTGCCACGTCGCGGCGGACGCGCACCGCGGCCGCATCGCCGTGGCTCCCGGCACGATCATCCATCGCAATGCCCCGATCATTCCGCGCGACCGGTCAGAGCTCGTCGACCCCGTCGAGAACGTCCTCGCGAACGTCGCCGCGTGTCAGCCATTGGAGGCGGCCGTCGCGACCTGGGACTCCGCGCTTCGCAAACGGATTGTGACACCGGAGGCCCTGCGCCGGCTGCCGTTCACCGGGGCCGCGCGGCGCGTACTCGAGTGCGCGAATCCGTTCGTGGACTCCGGCCTCGAGACGCTGGTGCTGTACCGCACGAGTCGATGGCCGGTGCGCGTACTGCCGCAGGTGACGATCGCGGGGCGTGACGTGGACTTCCTGTTCGGCGATCGGCTCGTCCTCCAGATCGACGGCGGACATCACGTCGGTGCGCAGCGCACGTCCGATATCGAGCACGACGCCCAGCTCATGCTGATGGGCTATCACGTGATCCGCGTCGGGTACGACCAGGTGGTCCATGACTGGCCGTCGGTACAGGCCGTGCTCATGCGTGCGATCGCGCAGGGACTCCACGAAGTGCGTGATCAGCGGAGGGGATGACACGAGCGGAGGATGCCCCGGCCCCCACGCATCCTCCGCTCATCGCATCTCCTCCCGTCGCGACACGCAGAAGGCGCCGCCCCCCGACGGGGAG
>DATMTQ010000115.1:0-6580 GCA_035564095.1 Microbacterium sp.
GATCGCGCGCGTCCAGATCGCGGCGCGCAGGCCCATCGTGGTGGGCACGGCGTGCTGGGTGAGCGTGCGGGCCGCCACCACGTCGTCGCGGTGCGCGGCGGCGAACCGGCGCAGCGCCTCCGCGGTCTCGACGAGCGACGAGCGCACGCGGATCAGGGCACGCGCGGCGACGATCATCAGTGCGGTGTCGAGGATGTCCTGGCTCGTCGCTCCGCGGTGCATCCACAGGCGGGCCTCGTCGGGCATGTCCTGCTTCAGCAGGCCGACGAGCGGGATCACCGGGTTGCCGCCGGCGACGGATGCCTCGGCGAGCGCCGCGGCATCCAGCCGGTCTGCGCTCAGTGCGGCGGCCGCCGACACGGCCTCGTCCGGCGCGAGGCCGAGGTCGCCGTATGCGCGCACCAGGGCGACCTCGGCGCTCACGAGCGCGTCGAGCACCGCCCGGTCGGCCACCAGGTCGTCGTGGCCGACGGTCGCGGGCGAGAGCAGCCCGCCGTCGAAGATCGCGTCAGAAGACAAGGAACACCGTCTCCCGGTCGCCCTGCAGCCGGAGGTCGTGATGCAGCCCGCCGTCGGCGGTGCGGGTGGCGACCAGCGTCGCGCGCTCCTCGGGCGTGAGCGTGCGCAGCAGGGGGTCGGCGTCGAGCGACGGCGCGTCCTCGGGCAGATAGATGCGGGTGTGCAGCTTGTCCGGCAGCCCGCGCGCATAGACGATGCAGGCGTAGAACGCGGCGCCGCCGGCGGAGGCTCCGGCATCCCGCGTCCAGAACTCGTAGTGGCCGTCGTCGTTCGTGAACGAGCGGCCGAACCCGGTGAAGGTGTGGTCGTCGCGGCGGAACGCGCCGCGCGCCCGCGAGACGGTGCCGTCGGCGTCGGGTGCCCAGATCTCGATCATGGCGTCGGGGATGGGCGCGCCCGCGCCGTCGTAGACCGTTCCGCCGAGCACGATCGCGCCGGGGCTGTGCGGATGCGCCACCTGGTGCATCTTCGGGTACTCGGTGCCGTACGCGAAGAACGGGCCCACGGTCTGACCGGGCGTCTTCGCCAGCTTCCGGTCGCTGAGCGGCGCCCCGTCGCTGAGCGGCGCCCGGTCGCTGAGCGGCGCCCGGTCGCTGAGCTTGTCGAAGCGCATCAGTGCTCCCCCTCCTCGGGCTCGACCCACGTGGCATCCGGACCGTCGATCACGATGTCCCAGCGGTAGCCCATCGAGAACTCCGGCACGGTGAGACCGTGGTCGTAGTCGGCGACGAGCCGGTCGCGGTCCTGCTGCCGGCGGATCGAGTTGTAGATGGGGTCGAGGGCGAACAGCGGATCGCCCGGGAAGTACATCTGCGTGACGATGCGCTGCGTGAACGCGTTGCCGAACACCGAGAAGTGGATGTGCGCGGGGCGCCAGGCGTTGACGTGGTTCTTCCACGGGTAGGGGCCGGGCTTGATCGTGGTGAAGCGGTAGTGACCGTCGTCGTCGGTGATGACCCGTCCGGCGCCCGTGAAGTTCGGGTCGAGCGGGGCGGGATGCTGGTCGCGCTGGTGGATGTAGCGGCCCGCGGAGTTCGCCTGCCAGATCTCGATCAGCTGGTTGCGCACCGGCCGCCCCCACGAGTCGAGCAGCCGCCCCTGCACCGTGATGCGCTCGCCCAGGGGCTCCCCGGCGTGCTGCAGGGTGAGGTCGGACTCGATCGCGGCGACGTCGCGCTGCCCGAACGCGGGCGAGAGCAGCTCGATCGTCTCGGGGTCGACGAGCTTCGGGTTCTTGGTGGGATGCCGCAGGATGCTCGAGCGATACGGCGGGAAGTCGTGCATCGTCGCGGGCAGCGCCTCGCCGGCGGCCTCGCGCCGGTCGTATGCGGCGTGCAGCTCACGGATCTCCTGGGTGATCCGCGCCTGCGACGGCATGTCGGGCGACGCGAGCAGTGACTCGGGGGCCGCCGCGTGCGGCTGGTCGGCATCGATTGTCATGGGTGCTCCTTCGACGACAACCAGGATGCCTCGCCGCTCCGACGTTCGCTGAGTTTTCTCACTCAATGGGAACGAAAAGTGGCATCCTGGATCGCATGGCCAACTCTCCGTCCGGCGACTCGGTGACCGACCGTCTGCTGCGGGTGCTCGAGACGTTCACCCCGACGCGCACCGTGCAGACCGCAACCGAGATCGGCCGCCGGGCGGGGCTGCCGAGCGCCACCGCGCACCGGATGGTCGGGGAGCTGGTGGACGCCGGGCTGCTCGAACGCGACGACGACCGCCGCATCCGCATCGGGATGCGGCTGTGGGAGCTGGCCACGCGCTCGTCGCACGCGCTGCGGCTGCGTCAGGCGGCCATGCCGCACATGGAGCGCGTGCAGGCGCGCATCGGCGAGCACACGCAGCTGGCGATCCTCGAGCAGGACGAGGCGCTGTTCCTGGAGCGGCTGTCGAGTCCCGGCTCCGGGTCGAACGTGACGCGGGTCGCCGGGCGTCTGCCGCTGCACGCCTCGAGCTCGGGCCTCGTGCTGCTGGCGTTCGGCTCGCTGTCGCTGCAGGAGCGCGTGCTGTCCGCCCCGCTGCGCCGGCTCGCGTCCGAGACCATCACCGACCCGGCCGTGCTGCGGCGCAAGCTCGCCGAGGTGCGCCGTGTCGGTCACGCCGTCGCCCCCGGGTCGATCGAGGCCGTCTCGACGGGCGTCGCCGTGCCGGTGCGCGACGAGACCGGCGGCGTGATCGCCGCCCTGTCCGCGGTGCTCCCCCGCGACGCCCAGGTCGAGATCGCCCTGTTCGAGCTGTACCACGCGGCGCGCGAGACCGGCCGGGCGCTCGGCTATCGCGGGTAGGGCGGGGCGTTTCGCTGCGCTCCCTCGCTCAACGACCGGGGGGGTTGACTTCCCGTTCAACGGGAGCACGTCTCACAGCGGCGCATCGCACGATCCACAATGAGCGGCATGACCACTGACGTTCGCACCCCCGTCGCCATCGTGGGCGCCGGGCCCGCGGGCCTGCTGCTGTCGCATCTGCTGCAGGCATCCGGAATCGACTCCATCGTCTTCGACAGCCGCTCCCGCGACGAGATCGAGCACACGATCCGCGCCGGCATCCTGGAACAGGGCACCGTCGACCTGCTCGCCGAATCCCGGGCATCCGATCGCGTGCGCGAGCATGCGTCGCGCCACGACGGCATCGAGCTGCGCTTCGACGGCGCCGGACACCGCATCGACTTCGCCGACCTCGTCGGCCGCGGCGTGTGGCTGTATCCGCAGCACGAGGTGCTCAAGGACCTCATCGCGGCACGCTTGGCCGCCGGGCAGGACATCCGCTTCGAGACGACGGTCGAGGAGCTGTCGGATGCCGGCACCACCCGCCCGCACGTGCACGCCGCCACCGCCGACGGCGACACACTCGACGTGACCGCGGACATCGTGGTCGGCGTCGACGGGTCGCACAGCGTCGTCCGCCGCACGGTCAGCCCCGACGGCGGCTACTTCCGCGAATACCCGTTCGCGTGGTTCGGCATCCTGTGCGAGGCGCCGCCGAGCGCGGACGAGCTGATCTACTCGACGACGGATGCCGGCTTCGCCCTGATCAGCCAGCGCAGCCCCACGATGCAGCGCATGTACTTCCAGTGCGATCCCGAAGCCGACCCGGAGGCGCCCAGCGAGAGCGAGATCTGGGACATCCTGCAGTCGCGCGTGCCGGGCACGACCCTCAACGAGGGACCGATCTTCCAGCGGGACGTGCTGCGGTTCCGCAGCTTCGTGGCCCGCGAGCTGCGCGCCGGGCGCGTGGTGCTGGCCGGGGATGCCGCCCACACCGTGCCGCCCACCGGCGCGAAGGGCATGAACCTCGCCGTGGCCGACATCGTGCTGCTGCACCAGGCGATCGACGCGCTGCTGAACCGCGGCGATGAGGGGCTTCTCGACCGCTATGCCGAGGCGGCGTCCGTGCGCATCTGGAAGGCGCAGCACTTCTCGTGGTGGATGACCAGCATGCTGCACAGCACCCTCGGTGCCGGCAGCGCGGGGGCCCCGGATGCCTCCGAGTTCGACGACCGCCGCCGGCACGGTGAACTGCGGTCGCTGGTGGCATCCCGCGCCGGCCGCACCTACCTCGCCGAGGCGTACACGGGCTGGCCCCTGGCGACGTTCTGACCGGTCGGGCTGCGGCGAGCGCCGCGCCTCAGACGGTCTCGACCTCGACTCCGCGGGTGAGCAGCCGGGATGCCACGAGCCCGGACAGGATGAACACCAGCAGCGCGACGATGAGCACGACCTCGGGCAGCGCCCAGGCCCCGGATGCCTGATGCAGGGCGCCGAGCAGCAGCGGGCCGGCGGCGGCGACCGCATACCCGGTGCCCTGGACGATGCCCGAGCGCTCCGCGAGCACATGCTCGGTGCCGCCGAACCCGTTGATGAGCACGAACACGACGGTCAGGCCCGCCCCCTGGGCGAGACCGCCGAGCACGCACCATACGATCCAGGCGTGCGGCAGAAGCAGGAACCCGATCGGCACGGTGAGCCAGAACGCGCCGCCGAGGATGAGCACGAACCTCACCGACATGCGGGTGACCACGAGCGGAGTGGTGAAGCTGCCGATGATGCCGCAGACCTGGAAGATCGCGGCGATGACCCCGGCGACGGAATCGTTGTACCCGAGGTCGCTGACGATCGAGGGCAGCCAGGCGGTGGCGGCGTAGAACGAGAACGACTGCCCCGCGAATGCCGCCGCCATCAGCCACGTCGTCTTGCGGCGCACCATGGGCACGCGGTGTCCGGCATCCTGAGCGCCGGCCGAACCGCGCGGGACGAGCGCGTCGCGCACACCGCGCAGCGGCAGCCAGACGGCGAGGGCGACGGCGCCGAACACCAGCCACACGGCGAGGGCGGCCTGCCAGCCGAAGACCCCGGCGGCGGGCGCGGTCGCGATCGTCGCCGCGAACGTCCCGAAGGTCATCGACGAGGTGAAGACGCCGGTCATGGTGTGCGCGCGGCGACCGCGGTACTCCCGGGCGATGAGGGTCGGGACGACGATGTTGCCGATGGTCACGAACGCGCCGATGATCGCGGTGCCGATCATGAGCAGCGGCAGCCCGCCGAGCGAGCGCACGATCGTGCCGACGACGATGCCCGTCATGCTCAGGGTGAAGGCGAAGTCCGCGCCGCCGCGGCGGATCACCCAGATCGCGAGCGGCGAGCACAGCGCGAAGCACAGCACCGGGATGCTCGTGAGGAGGCCCACCACGGCCGATCCGATCCCGAGGTCGTGCTCGATGACGTGCGCGAGCGGGGCGACCGAGAGGATCGGCGCGCGCAGCTCAGCGGCGCCGAAGACGACCACGAGGGTCAGCACTGCGAGCGGCAACGGCTTCAGCAGCCGGGATGCCACCGACTTCTGATCCGGGGATTCGGGAAGATCGGGAGCAGTCATGTCGTACCAACGCTACGGCATGCCCGTCCGGGGCCCAGGCTGATTACGCGGCGTCGCGCCTGGCAGAATCGACGCATGCCCGTGAACACCCCGTCCGACCACGCCTGCCTGATCGTCCACGGGTCGGACAAGCCCGGAATCATCGCGGCGCTGTCGGCGCTCATCGCGCGCAACGACGGCAACATCGTCACGTTCGACCAGTACTCCGACGACGCGCAGGGCGGCGCGTACTTCTGCCGCGTCGTGTTCCACCGGCCGAACTTCGCCGTCGCCGTCCCCGAGATCGAGGCCGACCTCGCCCGCACGCTCGGCGACGAGTTCGACCTCAGCTGGTCGCTCACCGACCGCGCGGTGCCCAAGCGCATGGCGATCCTGGCATCCAAGCAGGATCACTGTCTGCTGGACCTGCTGTGGCGGCACCGCCGCGGCGACCTGCCGGTCAGCATCCCGATGGTGATCTCCAACCACACCGCGTCGGCCGACGACGTGCGCTCGTTCGGCGTGCCGTTCTTCCACGTGCCCTCGACGCCCGGGCCGGACAAGTCCGAGTCCGAGGCGAAGCTCCTCGAGCTGCTGGCCGGCAACGTCGACTTCATCGTGCTGGCCCGGTACATGCAGATCCTCTCCCCCGAGTTCCTGGATGCCGTCGGCGTGCCGGTCATCAACATCCACCACTCGTTCCTGCCCGCGTTCATCGGTGCGGAGCCGTACAAGAAGGCGAAGGAGCGCGGCGTCAAGCTCATCGGCGCCACCTCGCACTACGTGACCGGCGACCTCGACGAGGGCCCGATCATCGAGCAGGACACCATCCGCGTCACCCACGCCGAGTCCGCCGCGGAGCTCGCCCGCCGCGGCGCGGACGTCGAGCGGCAGGTGCTGTCCCGCGCGGTGCTGTGGCACGCCGAAGATCGCGTCATCCGCCACGGCAACCACACGATCGTGTTCTGAGGACGACAGCGCGCCATGGCATCCCACCCGCAGCTCGAGCCTCCGGCCGTCGCGTCTGCCGGCGTCGTCGGACGCGGCCGCCTCGGCCCGGTGCTCGCGCGCGCGGGCGTACGGGTCGGCGCCGGCGAACGCCGGCAGGAACGAGTGGTGGATGTTGATGACCGGCACGCCGACGCGATCGAGGAACCCGCCGGAGAGGATCTGCATGTAGCGCGCGAGGACCACGAGGTCGACGTTC
>DATMTQ010000116.1:0-21317 GCA_035564095.1 Microbacterium sp.
GCCGGTGGCGGGGCCTTTCTGCATGCACGGGTCGGTCAGTGGGCGGCTTCGTACGCCTCTTGCACGGATGCCGGGATGCGGCCGCGCTCGGAGACGGTGAAGCCGTTCTGGTTCGCCCACGCGCGCACGGCGGCGTTGGCCGTGGCGCTGCCGCGGGAGACCCGGCGGCGAGGAGCCGCGGAACGCGCGACGGTCGCCTCCCGGCCCACACTGCGTCCGGCGGCGATGTAGGTGGACAACGCGTCGCGCAGGGCGGCGGCGTGCTCGTCGGTCAGGTCGATCTCGTAAGCGCGACCGTCGAGTGAGAACAGGACCGTCTCGCCGACGCCGGGCTCGAGAACGCTCCCGTCCAGATCGTCGACCAGCTGATGGATGATTTTCTTCGCCATGCAAATGACCATATCGAATGGCAATGCCCCTGCTCGGTGCATATTGCAGAACATTTCCCATGAATCCATTGCGGGGTCGGCGGAGAGTGCTCGCCGGGTCTTCCGAATTCGCCTCCGAATGAACGCGGAATGGGCCGTGAGCCGCATTGCACGATCACGGCCCGCGGGCGGCCTACTCGCCCGCCGCCTGTTCGAGATCGAGCAGATATCGCTTGATCTCGGGATGCCGGCCGTATTGCCCGAGTGAACCGTCGGAACGCACCACCCGATGCGCGGGGATCACGATCGAGACGGGCGTGCTCGCGCACACCGAACCGGCCGCCCGATGCGCGCCGGGGTTTCCGGCACGGGCCGCGATCTCGCCGTAGGAGGCCGTCTGTCCGTACGGGATGTCGCCGATGGCGGAGAGCACCCGCAGGCCGAACGGGGTCAGACCGCGCAGATCCAGCTTCAGGTCGAACGCGCGACGCTGCGCCGCGAAGTATTCGTCGAGCTGAGCGCCGGCACGCTCCGCGGCCGCTTCGTCATGCTCGACCGTCATGCCGAGACGCGCCTGCGCACCGACGAGGAGGGCGGTCACGTCGTCGCCGTCGTCGATGACGTCGAGGCCGGCGAGACCCTGCGTGGTGAAGATCAGCAGAGCATCGCCCACAGGGGTGGGATGGACGGCGAAGGCGGCGCGTGTCATGTGATCCATCCTGCTCCGGCCGACGCGCACGCGTCGCGCAGCGGGCGGACCTGTGCACAGATGCCCCGGCGTCGCTGCCGAACGCGTGCCTGTGGACGAAGATCCGGCTTGGCGCGCGTCGATCCGCGACGCACGGGAGGGGAATACCACCGGGGATGGAAGCGGCCGCATAGGCTGGACCGTGTGTGGCGAGCAGAAGGCAGCGCCGTGGCCGGCGACGAAGACGACCGGCCCGACGTGACCCCGGATGCCCTCGGCGTCGCAGAGCCGGGGGTGACGGTGGTGCATGTCGCGGAGACGGAGCGCGAGCGCATCCGATCCCAAGCGCGCGAACTGGGCGGTCCTTCCCCCCTCCTTCATTTCGTCGATTCCCCCGATTCCGGAATCGAGATCACGAATGCGCATCCCGGAAGCCTTCCGCAGCTGCTCACCGGCCGGTCGACATTGCTGTCCAATCTGTTCCGCGACGAAGTGGCACTGCGCACGGCTCGTCTCGCCGCAGAGAGATTGACGGCGAAGAATGTCGAACTGCGCACCGCGCGCGGATTGGATGCCGTGCGACTCGGAGTCGGTCTCGCCTCCTGGACCGCAGAAGACGGCGACTACACCGCACCCGTGCTGCTGCGCCCGACGGCCATCCGGCGACATCACCGTGATTTCGAGGTGAAGCTCAACGGCTCTTTCACCGTCAATCCCGAACTCGTGCGCATTCTCGCCATGCGCCACGGAGTCGAATTGGACGGTCAGCGCATCGCGTCGCTCGCCTACGACGGACGCGTCTTCAAACCGCAGCCGGTGATCGACTACCTGCGTGCTCTCGCCGGGCACATTCCCGGGTTCAGCGTCATTCCCCGGCTCGTGGTCGCGACTTTCGCCGACGTGGGGGCGACCATGGCCCGCGACCTCCGCGATCTCGACCACCGGGTGCTCAATGCCCTGGCGGGCCACGTCGACGATCGCGCCCGCCTCGCGCCGCGCCGCCGTGCACCGGTCACGGCCGGTCCCGACGAGCGCACCCCTGCATCCGACAATCTGCTGCTCGACGCGGATGCCGAGCAGGAGGCGGTGCTCGCGCGCATCGTCGACGGCCAGTCCCTCGCCGTGCACACGCCCCCCGGCACCGGCGGCACCCAGACCGTGATCAACGCGCTCGGCGCACTCATCTCGGACGACAAGCGCGTGCTCGTCGTCAGCGCCCGCCGGGCGACGCTCGACGGCATCCGGCATCGCCTGGCCGGCGTCGGGCTCGATGGGTTGGCGGTGTCGCCCGCGCATCTGCGGCGCGACCTCATCCGTGCGATCGGCCGCAACGAGAAGGCCGAGCAACCGAAAGTGGCCGAGATCGACGAAGCGCTCGTGCGCCTGCGTTCCGTGCTGCGCGATTACCGGAGCGCACTGGCGGAACCGCAGCGTGGCCTCGGCGTCTCCGCCCTCGACGTGGTGCGACGTCTGGCGGAGTTGACGGCATCCGAGGACGTGCCCCCGACGCGCACTCGCTTCGAACTCGACACCCTGCGTCGCCTGTCGGGTGCCCGGAACGTCGCGGCGGACAAGCTCGCCGCCGCGGCCCGCCTCGGAGAGTTCCGGTTCGGGCCCGACGACTCCGCCTGGTACGGCGTCTCGTTCCACACGACCGAGCAGGCCCGCAGCGCGCACGGCCTGGCCGGAAAGCTGCATCACCACGACGTCCCGTCGCTGCTGGAGCGTGGCTACGAGCTGATCGCGCAGACCCGGCTGCGCCCGTTCCGCAGCCTCGACGAGCTGGGCGCGTACCTGCGAGTGCTGCAGGGCATCCGCGACTCGCTCGACAAGTTCCTGCCGGCGGCGTTCGAGCGACCGATCGACGACCTCATCCGTGCGCACGGGCCTCGGCGGGATGCCCCGAATCTCTCCGGTGCCGACCGCCGTCGGCTGAAGCGGCTCGCGCGGGAGTACGTGCGGCCGGGCGTGCACGTCGCCGACATGCACGAGGCGCTGCTGCGCATCGACCACCAGCGCAAGAAGTGGGCGGAATACGCGCTCGCGGATGTCGTGCCCGACGTTCCGGTGGGCATGGCGGACGTGCATGTGGCGTGGCAGCGCGTCGACGCGGAGCTCGCCGACCTCGACGGCATCCTGCGCCGGCCGCGCACGCTGTCGGCGCTGCCCGTGCAGGACCTCGTGCGCACGCTCGCAGGACTGGCCGCCGACTCCGCGTACTTCGAGAACCTGGTCGAGCGTGCGGCCCTGCGTGCCGATCTCGCCGACATGGGCCTGGAACCGCTGCTGCTGGAACTGTCGGTGCGGCACGTGCCGGAGTCCGAGGTCAAGCGCGAGCTCGAGTTCGCGTGGTGGCAGTCCGCGCTGGACCACCTGCTGCGCTCCGAAAAGGCGCTGCTCGGTGCGAACACCTCCGTCGTCGACCGGCTCGAGCGCGACTTCCGCCTGGTCGACGAGGCACACGCGGCGGCATCCGGCCCCCTCCTGGCGGCGCGGCTCGCGACCCAGTGGCGCATCGGCATCGTCGACCACGAGGCCGAGGCCGACCGACTGAAGCGCGCGCTGACGGCAGGGACGGGAAGCGCCCGGGCGGTGGTGAGCGTCGCACCCACGCTCGTGCGCACCCTCGCTCCCGCGTGGATCGCCTCGCCGTACGACGTGCCGCTCATCCCGGAGTCGCTGGAGTTCGACGCGGTGATCATCGCGGATGCCGCGGCCGTCTCACTCGCGGAGGCCGCGCCGGCCCTGCGTCGGGCGAACCAGGTCGTCGTCTTCGGAGACCCGGTCACGCAGAAGCCGACGCCGTTTCTGGTGGCATCCGGACCGGCGTCCCGGCCGGACCCCGCGGACGAGGAAGAGGCCTTCGACGACGTCAGCGTGTTCGAGCGCCTGGCCGAGCTGCTGCCGGTCGAGACCCTCACCCGCAGCTATCGGGCCGGCGGTGAGGACCTCGCCGAACTCGTCAACGACGCGTTCTACGGCGGTGAGATCGTCTCGCTGCCCTGGGCCGGGTCGTACCTCGGGCGGGGGAGCCTCGGTGTCGATTACGTCGAAGGCGGCACCGGTGTGCCCGACCCGGTCACCGGCGCGGTGGAGAGCCCCGACGCCGAGGTGGCACGCGTGGTCACTCTCGTGGTCGAACACGCCCTCAACCGCGGCCGGGAATCGCTCATGGTCGTCACCGCGAGCCGCAAGCACGCCGAGCGCGTGCGTGCCGCCGTCGGAGCCGCCTTCGCCGGACGGTCGGATGTCGCCGACTTCGTCGGTCGCGACACCGCAGAGCCGTTCGCCGTGCTCACGCTCGAGGACGCTGTCGCCGAAAGCCGTGACCGCGTCATCTTCTCGCTCGGGTTCGGCCTCACCCGCCACGGGCGGGTTCTCACCGACTTCGGAGACCTGTCCACCCCCGACGGCGAGCGGCTGCTCACAGTCGGGATGACCCGGGCGCGACGCTCCATGGTGATCGTGTCGTCGATCCGTCCGTCCGCGTTCGACGAAGGACGCCTCGAGTACGGCGCCGCGACGCTGATGTCCATACTGGCCGGCATCGCCGCGCGCGCCCGCGAGGCGCGGTTGGAGG
The DNA here is from genome assembly GCA_035564095.1 of Microbacterium sp. Lineage (GTDB taxonomy): Bacteria > Actinomycetota > Actinomycetes > Actinomycetales > Microbacteriaceae > Microbacterium. The sequence continues at coordinate 4,637 of DATMTQ010000116.1, forward strand.
ACCTCGCCGATCCGCTCACCCGAGTACTGGCGCGCGAGCTGCGGCGTCTGGGCGTCTCGGTCGACGTGAACTATCGGGGCCTCCTGCCGCTGGTGGCGCAGCACGACGGCAAGGCCGTGGTGGCGGAGAGCGACCCTGAGACGGTGGGAGAGTCGCTGCGCGAGTCGCTGCGACTGCGCCCGCAGATCCTGCGCCGCCTCGGCTGGCACTACGTGCGCGTGCACGCCTTCGATCTGTACAGCGATCCGGCGGAGGTGGCACTGCGCGTCGCGGCGCTGCTCGGCATCGCACCCGAGACGCCGACGGCCGACGGCGACACGCAGCCGCTCGACTTCCCCGGCGATGACCGCTGACCGGAACCCCCGTCAGCGGATCGAGAAGGTCGCGGGCTCCCGGCGCGCGCGGCTGACCGCCGCTCCGGGGACGACCGCGGAGCCCGGCCCGCCGGACGAGGAACGCGACGCTCCTGCCGCCGGCGCGGCGGACGGCGGGCCGAACGATGAGCGCATGAAGAGGGACGTCCCGCCCCATTACTGAGGCGAGACGTCCCGATGCCGGATGCGCTACCTGGCGTCGCGCTGGGCGGCGAGAAGGTCGCGGATCTCGACGAGCAGCTCGGCCTCGGTGGGCGGCACGTCCGGGTCGGGCTGGCCGGCGGCGGCACGGGCGGCGGCGCGCTCGCGGAGGTGGTTCATGGGCGCGACCAGGAAGAAGTACACGACCAGCGCGACCGCGAGGAAGGTGATGATCGCGCCGACAATGCCGCCGATCTGGAACTTCGCGATGCCTCCGGAGAGGGTAGGAACCTTCCACACCCAGGCGCTGAGACTGCCGACCTGGAAGATGACGCCGATGAGCGGATTGATGAATCCGTCCACGACGGCCTTGATGATCGCCGAGAAGGCGGCGCCGATGACGACCGCGACCGCGAGGTCGATCACGTTGCCGCGTGAGATGAATTCCTTGAAGCCCTTGAGCATTGGTTTTCCCCCTGGGTGTTCCGGGTCCGGCGGATTCGCCGCGACCGAAACCTTACCGCCTCATGAGGCGGCGGACGAGGAGGTCGAGCCCGACGACGCGGAACTGGAGCCGGACGCGCCCGAGCCGCTCGTGCCGCTCGTGCTGCCCGATGCCGTCTTGGATCCCGCGCGCGAGTCGGTGCGGTAGAAACCGCTGCCGTTGAACGTCACGCCGATCGAGCCGTATTCCTTGCGCAGCACGCCGCCGCACTGGGGACACTCGGTCAGGGTGGGGTCCGAGAACGACTGCACCTGGTCGAAGCGGTGACCGCATTGCTTGCAGGCGTACGCGTAGGTGGGCATGGGGGCCTTTCGGGTCAGCGCCGCTCGGGCGTGAGGGTGAGGATGCGGGTCGGGGTGACGATGCCCGAGACGGACTGGTCGAATTCGTCGGCGGGCAGCTCGTCGAGCACCTCGCTGTCGTAGACCACGGCGTACACCGGCGGACGGCGGGCCATCGATCCGAGGGTCTTGTCGAAGTAGCCGCGGCCCCAGCCGAGCCGCATCCCCGTCGGATCGACAGCGGCAGCGGGGATCAGCATGAGGTCGACGTCGTTCACGGCGATGGGGCCGAGCAGCTCGCCGGTGGGTTCCTCGATGCCGAACGGGCCTTCGGTGAACTCATAATCGGCCGTGGCGACCGTCCAGTCGAGCAGTCCGTCGGTGCGGCTGATCGGCAGGAGCACGCGGATGCCCCGTTCCAGGGCTCCGGCGACGAACGCGCGCGTTCCGGGCTCGGTCGGGGTCGACAGGTAGCACGAGACCGACGTGGCGCCGTGCAGCTCGACCAGCTCGTCGAGGCGGTCGCGGATGCCGGCGGCCGCGGCATCCCGGGCCTGTTCGGACATCGCGTTGCGACGCTCGCGGAGCTCGGCGCGCAGCGCGCGCTTGTCGGCGTGGATGGCGTCGGACATGGTGTCGATTGTAAGTGAGGGGCGCAGGACGTCCGCTGGATGTCGGAACCGATGGATAGCATGGGGCGCATGTCTCACAAGCCCTTCAAAGCGGTGATCCCCGCGGCCGGTCTCGGCACGCGCTTCCTTCCGGCCACGAAGGCGATGCCCAAGGAGATGCTTCCGGTCGTCGACAAGCCGGCGATCCAGTACGTCGTCGAGGAGGCGGTCGCCGCCGGCATCGACGACGTGCTCATCATCACCGGCCGCAACAAGGCCAACATCGCCAACCATTTCGACTCGGTCCCCGAACTCGAACACACCCTGCGCACCAAGGGCGACGATGCGCGGCTGGCCGCGGTGCTGGAGGCGAGCGACCTCGCCGACATCCACACCCTCCGCCAGGGCGAGCCGAAGGGTCTCGGCCATGCCGTGCTGCGTGCGCAGCGCCACGTTCGCGACCATCCCTTCGCGGTGATGCTCGGCGACGACCTCATCGATGCGCGCGACCCGCTGCTGACGAAGATGCTCGACGAGTACGACCGCCACGGTGCCTCGGTGATCGCGCTCATGGAGGTGGACGCCGAGCACATCCACATGTACGGCGTGGCCGCGGTCGAGCCGACCGACATCGACGATGTCGTGAAGGTGACGGGTCTCGTCGAGAAGCCGTCGGCCGAGGACGCTCCTTCGAACCTCGCCATCATCGGGCGCTATGTGCTCAACCCGGCGATCTTCGAAGTGCTCGAGCACACCGGCCCCGGCAAGGGCGGAGAGATCCAGCTGACCGACGCCCTCCAGGAGATCGCATCCGACCCCGAGCAGGGCGTCTACGGCGTCGTCTTTCGCGGACGGCGCTACGACACCGGCGATAAAGTGGGCTATATCAAGGCCATCCTGCAGCTCGCGATCGATCGCGACGACCTGAGCACCGAGCTGCGGCCGTGGCTCCAGGACTTCGCGGCCGACCTCTGACGGCCCGAGAGGGGCATACGTGGATCTGGCGGCTCCGCAGTCGCACGGGAATGTGAGCATCCGCCTCATCCGTTCGAAGGACGCGCGCGTCCTGCAGCATGAGCTGATGGCCAACCGCAGCTGGCTGCGCCCGTGGGAGGCCACCAGCCCCGACGGGCCCGTGTCTTTCGACATGCGGCTCGGCGTGCGGCGCCTGCTGCAGCAGTACCGTGACGGCGCCGGCGTCCCGTTCGTGATGGAGTGGGACGGCGAGGTCGTCGGTCAGCTCAACGTCTGGGGGATCGCGCGCGGCTCCCTGGCCTCGGCGACGATCGGCTACTGGGTGAGCGAGAGGTTCGCCGGACGCAACATCACGCCGATCGCCGTGGCCCTCGCCACCGACATCTGCTTCCGCGAGCTGCGGATCCACCGCATGGAGATCTGCATTCGCCCCGAGAACGTGGCGAGCCTGCGGGTGGTGCAGAAGCTCGGATTCCGGTACGAGGGACTGCGCCGCCGGTACATCCACATCGACGGGGAGTGGCGCGACCACTACGCGTTCGCGCTCGTGCGCGAGGACGTCTACGAGGGCGTGCTGCAGCGCTGGCTGTCGGGGCGGGTGCCCGAGGATGCCGCGGCGATTCCGCCCTCCGACCGGGGCGTCTGCGGCGGAGAATCACCTTCATCCTGAAGTTGAGACTCCGACACGCCGCACAACGTCGGAGCACGGCCTCACCCTGCCCTACCGTGGTCACATGGGTGGGCAGGTTCTGGGCGGAGGAGTGATCGTCCTCGTCGCCGTCGCGCTGTGGCTGCTGTATCTGCTGCCGTCGTGGAGCCGCCGACACCGGTTCATGACTGCCGAACGCAACGCGCTCCGGCTGAATCAGGCGCTGCGCGTGCTCGCCGAGACGAGCGAGACCCCGGGCGAGGTGACGTTCGAGCTGAACACGCGCACCGCGTTCGCGCAGCAGCGACTCGCACGCCGTGCCCAGGCCGCGCGTGAAGCAGAGGCCCGCAAGACGCAGGCGGAGGTCGATCGTGCCGCCCAACGTGCGCAGGCCGAGCGCGATGCGTACGCGCGCAAGTCCCAGGCGGAGCGCGACGAGATCGCGAAGCAGCTGCTCGTCGAATCCGAGCGCGCCGAGCGTGAGCGCGAGCTCGCCGAACTGGAGCGCGTGCGCATCGAGAGGGCCGCGGCATCCGCGCGTCCCGAGGCTCGCCGTGCCCGGGCACGTGCGCGAGCACGCGCCATGATCATCGCGTTGTGGGTGCTCGCGCTGGCATGCGCCGCCCTCGGCGCGTGGGACCTGCTCACCACCGGATCGGTGCTGCTGCTGTGGGTCGCGGCGACGATCGCGGCGAGCACGGTGCTGATCGGCATCCGTCTGGCACGACTGCGCAGCCGCGCGGTCAAGCACGACGCCGTCGGGCCCGTAGCGGTCCGCGAGTACGCCGAGGTGCAGGATGTCTCCCTGGTCGACGAGCGGGCGTGGTCGCCGCGGACGCTGCCGAAGCCCCTGACGGCGTCGCAGGGCTCGCAGGCGTCGGCCGTGCTCGACGAGGCGCACGCGCGCGGTGAGCTGCGCCGCGCCGCCCTCGAGGAGGCCATGCGCGAGCGGGCTGAGCAGCAGCGTCCCGTGCCCCTGGCGAGCGTCCGCACGCCGGCGGGCGACCTCGACGACGCCGCCATCGAGGCGCACTGCCGCGAGCTGCTGCAGAGGCGTGCCGCGGGCTGAGCGTGCAGGAGCGCCTCGACGACCGTGATAGGCTGACGGAGGTTCACGGGCCTGTGGCGCAGTTGGTAGCGCGCTTCGTTCGCAATGAAGAGGTCAGGGGTTCGAATCCCCTCAGGTCCACCGAAAGCAGATGCCCCCGCACATCGGGGGCATGTGCTTTTCCCCCGCCGAAACCGGCCGCAGCCGGGCCTTCTTCTCGGCCTTTCCGGCCCGGCCGGTCGCCGCGGCGGTAGAATCCAGCTACGCCTTGCAGCATCCGTGCGCGGGCCCGATGCCCGACCGATTCCGATCCCACCGGTGTGCGCCACGCAGCTCGACGGCGATCCGCATTGACCGAAGCGGAAGGAGCGGAAATGCGCGCATCGGAGGTGGCCCGATGACTGCGTCGATCGGGCCGATGGTCCCCGCATCGGACGGGCGCCTGGGCGAGCCCATTCCGGAGGCATCGCGTCATGTGATGGCGCGGCTGGACAGGATCCGCACGTGGTCGCTGTCGCCCGCGTTCCTCGTGATCATCGGGCTCGGGTTCCTGTTCACGTTCTACGACATCTTCGACATCAACGTGTCGTTCGTGCAGACGTGCACGCAGCTGGTGACGGGCTGCACGCCGGAATCGGCGCTGACCTATCTGCCTCTGCCGACGCTGCTGAACCTGCTCGGCTACGTCGTGGGCACCCTCGTGCTTTCGCCGCTGTCCGACCGGATCGGGCGGCGCAACATGCTGCTGATCACGATGCTGATCACGGGCCTCGGCTCGCTGTATACGGCGCTGTCGGTCGACTACCTCAACTTCACGCTGTCGCGCATCGTGACCGGCATCGGTATCGGCGCGGACCTCGCGATCGTGAACACGTACGTCGGCGAGGTGTCGCCCAAGCAGTCGCGTGCCAAGTTCACCACCGTCGTATTCATCATGTCGGCGCTGGGCGCGTTCTTCGGCATCTGGCTGGGGCTGCTGCTGACGACGCCGCCGGCGCCGTGGCCGACCGGCCTGCCGTTCGCACTCGGCCTCGCCTCCGGCTGGCGCTGGATGTACGCGGTCGGCGCGGTGCTCGCCGTGATCGCGATCCTGCTGCGGTTCCAGCTGCCGGAGTCTCCGCGCTGGATGCTGCAGAGGGGCCGGACCGCCGATGCGGAGCAGGTCGCCGTCGACATGGAGCGGCGAGCGGCGCGCCGGGGCGCGCTGGCAGCGCCGGCGCTGGATGACGTTCCGACGCACTGGCCTCCGGCGCGCAGCGTGCCGTACGCCGACATCTTCCTGCATCCGCTCTATCTGAAGCGGGTCGTGCTGCTGTTCTTCCTGTGGTTCTTCGGGTACATCACCGTCTACGCGTTCGCGGCGGGCTTCACCTCGGTGCTGACCTCACTGAAGTTCTCGCCGCCCGAGGCCGGCATGATCGCGGCCGTGGGTACCCTCGGGTTCGTGGGCGAGGCGATCGTGATGTCGTTCATCGTCGAGAAGCTGGAGCGGCGCTACTGGCTGCCGGTGGCGACCGTGGTGACGTTCATCGGCGCGATCCTCATCGCGGTGGCCGGGCAGTCGCTTGCCGTCGACTTCATCGGTGCGATCCTCATCTTCGCCGGATTCAACCTGTGGGTCTCGCCGACCTACGCGCTGACGGCGGAGAACTTCCCGACGCGCGCCCGGTCGACCGGCTTCGCAGTCGTCGACGGCGTCGGGCATGTCGGCGGCGGCATCGGCATCCTGGTGCTTGCGCCTCTCATCCCGCAGCTGTCCGTGTTCTGGGCGCTGATGCTGATCTCGAGCTTCCTGATCGTGGCATCCGTCATCGCGCAGTTCACGGTGCACACCCGCAACCGCGTCTTCGAGGACGTGTCCCCGTAGCGGGGATGATTCACGACCGGGCGACCCCGGCGTGCAGCCGCGCAGCATCCTCGATTGCGGCGCGCAGCTGTTCGACGGTCGGGGCTCCGGCGGCGCCGTCCGGGGTGCGGAACATCCGGCAGGCGAGACCGACCGGAGCGCCGGGTTCGGCGAACGGGTCCGTGCCGTCGATGAGGACGGTCGGCGAACCGTGGAACCCGAGGCGGGCGGCGTCGTCAGGAGTCTCGATCCGCTGATAGGTCAGAGGGACATCCGTACGGTCGGCCAGCACCTCGGCGAGACGCCCGTCCAGGACCTTCCAGTTCGGGCAGCCGTCGAAGTACTGCAGCGTGATGTCCATGGCGCCAGGCTATGCCCGCCCCACCTCCAGGGGGCCGGCTCAGCCGGTCACCCGCCGGCGGAGCCGACGAAGCCCGCGGCGATCCGCGCCGCCGTGTCGGAGCCGATCCGCACGCCGCCGTCGACGTGCAGATAGCCGGCGCCCTGGATGTCGGAGCTGGCGAAGAAGATCGGCCCGACGGGCTGGTTCTGCAGGTGTCCCCAGCGGCTGAGGCCCCCGAGGTCCCAGCTCGCGGCGTAGGCGCCGCGGGTGAACTCTTCGCTGCCCCAGTCGGAGAGGTAGAAGGCGAGGGGCTTTCGGGCATCCTCGCCGAAGTAGGCCGCGAACGAATCCAGCACGGCCTGCTTGCGCTCGTCCTCCGGCAGCGCCCAGGTCTCGTCGGCGCGCTCGCTGACGATGAACCCGACGAGGGTGCCGTGCTCCTGCCCGTGCAGCGTGTTGTCGTACACCTCGCACACGCGCTCGTGCGACGCGAAGCCGGTGCCGGACAGTCCGCGCTCACGCCAGAACGGCGTCTCGTAGACCGCCTGCGCTTTGATGACGAGCCCCATGGAGTGGTGCTGGTGCGCGATCTGACGCATGCGCGGCAGGGCCGGCGCGTATTCGATCGTCGAGTACAGGTTCGGCGGCACGGCGAGCACCGCATAGTGCGCCTGCACCGTGACCCGATCACCGGCGGCGAGCACGTGCGCGGGTCGCCCGTCGCCGGCATCCGTCCACGTCAGATGCCGCACCGGCGTCGACAGGTGCACGACGCCCGCGCCGAGCTCGTCGGCGATCTGCTCGGACACCGACTGCATGCCGCCGACCACGCGCTCGTCGAGCAGGATGCCCTCGTCGATCAGGTGCTCGAACTTCTCGGCCGACGCGACCATCAGCATCGCCTGCAGCACGGAGAACGTCTGCGACGGCTTCGTCAGCATGCCGGCCGCGATGTAGTGGTCCACGATCCGCACGGCCTCGCGGTCGTCGGTGAGCGAGGCCAGCCACGTGCTGAACTGGGTGTTGTCGAGCTCCTCGGCGCGCGGGTGCTCCCACGGGGTCGCCGCGTCGATCTGCGCGGCGAGTTCGTCGAGCGCCGCCACGAGCCGGGCGATCTCGCGGAGGGTGGCGGCGTCCACCGGGAAGTCGCCGCGGAACTCGCGGCGTTCGCCCTCGCGCGTCACATAGACGGAGTTGCCGTCGCGATAGCGCGAGTAGGTCTGCTTGCCGAGCTCCTTCAGCAGGGCCTTCAAGGCATCCTGATCCGACGAGACCCACTGACCGCCGATCTCGAAGAACTCGCCGTCGATCGTGTCCGACCACGTGCGCCCGCCGACACGATCGCGTGCCTCCAGCACCGCGACGGTGTGGCCGGCTTCGACCAGGCGCCGCGCCGTCATCAGCCCCGAGATCCCCGCGCCGATGACCACCACGTCGCGTTCCAACGTCACGGCGCCGTCGCCGCCGCGGGCGTCACGGCTCGTCGCGGAGGGGGAGAGGTCGTTCACAAGGGGCCCTTTCGATCGCGTCCCGGCACGGCCGGACCTCCTCGATCGAGGCGCCTCGTCGCGCGGGTGGCTTGCCTCACGATGGTAGGGAACGGCCTGGTGATCTTCGCGGCCTGAACGGCACGGCGTTCATTAACCGCGACTGGGGCATTTGAACGCAGTACTCGCGAAGTCACGCACGTGTTCATTTCTGCGTACCCTTGAGAGTCATCCGCGCGGAGCGGATGCGGGAGGGTCGGGAGCATGGACTCGTCGACGAGCACCGGGCGCGCGCGCGGGCGCCCGCGGGTGAACGTGATCGACCGCGAGCTGATCGTCGATGCGGCGCTCGCCCAGCTGCGCACCGAGGGGCTCGACGGTCTCACCATGCGCGCGCTCGCACGCCGGCTCGGCGTCAGCGGCAGCGCCCTGTACAACCACGTCCCGTCGCGTGCCGCCGTGCTCGCGGCGGTGCAGGAGCGGTTCGTGACGCGCCTGGACACGACCGGGTTCGGGACCTCGCCGCTGCGGCAGGCGCTGGCGCGCTGGGCGTGGAGCTACCTGGTCCAGCTGCGGGAGCAGCCGGAGCTCGTCCCGGTGATCGTCGCGGTGCCGGTGGCGCAGGCGCCGCGGACATCCGGCATGTACCAGCGCGTCATCTCCGGCTTCGCCGCGGCCGGCTGGCCGGAGGAGAGCATCATCGCCTCGATGAGCGTGCTGGAGACGTTCATCTTCGGCGCCGCCCTCGACTCGCCGGCACCCGACGACGTCTACGCGCCGCACGATCCCGAGCGTTCCCCGCTGCTCGCGCGCACGTACGAGGCGTTCGCGCAGGCCGTCGACGCGCGCCGCGCGCGCCCACGCGACGTCATCTTCACGATCGGTCTGGATGCCACCCTGACGGGGCTCCACCACCTGTGGGGGACCGGCCGGGGGTGGGCGGCGATCACCGTGCCGCAGCAGCCGCCCGCGCGGTCCGGCGGCGACCGCTGACCTCGGCCGCGGCCTACGCTCATCTCATGTCCGAAGAGCGCTTCGCCGCATCCGTCTACCTGCACCGCCTCGGTCGGGTGCGTGAACTCGCCGCCTGGGCGGGCTTCGACGCCCTCGTCGTCACTCCCGGTCCCGACCTGCAGTATCTGATCGGATCCCGCGCGCAGACCTTCGAGCGGCTCACCGCTCTCGTCGTGCCGGCCGATCGCGATCCCTTCGTGGTCGCCCCCACGATGGAGCTTGCAGCGCTGCGGTCGTCCGCGGTCGGAGAGGCGGCTCTCGAGGTGCGCGAATGGGTCGACGGGGAGGACCCCTATGCCCTCGTGCTGCGCGGGTTCGCCGGCGGAGGTGCCCTGCGCCTCGGCTTCAGCGAGGCGACCGCGGCGTTGCACATCGTTCCTCTGAGCACGCGCGCGGGCACGCCGCCGCAGCTTGCGACGGGGGTGCTGCGCACCCTTCGGATGCGGAAGGATTCCGCCGAGATCCAGGCCCTGCAGGAAGCCGCCGACGCCATCGACCGTGTGCACGCACGCGTCGCGGAGTGGCTGCACCCGGGACGCACGGAGCGCGAGGTCGCCGCGGACATCGCCGCCGCGATCGTGGCCGAGGGCCATGCCGAGGCGGATTTCGTGATCGTCGGCTCGGGTCCGAACGGGGCGGATCCCCACCACGAGGTCAGCGACCGGGTGATCGGCGCGGACGAGACGGTGGTGGTGGACATCGGCGGCCCGATCGCCCTCGGCTACAACTCGGACAGTACGCGCACCTATGCGACCGGCGATGTTCCCGACCGCATCCGATCCGCGTACGACGTACTCGAGCAGGCGCAGCGGACCGCCGTCGAGGCCGTGCGGCCGGGCGTCACCGCGGAAAGCGTGGATGCCGCCGCGCGCGACGTGCTCGCAGCCGCCGGCCTCGGCGGGAGGTTCGTGCACCGCACCGGGCACGGCATCGGCCTGTCCGTGCACGAGGAGCCCTACATCGTCGCGGGCAACGACGTCGTGCTCGAGCCGGGCATGGCGTTCAGTGTCGAGCCGGGTGTCTATTTCCCGGGCGAGTGGGGAGCGCGCATCGAGGACATCGTCGTGGTGACCGACGACGGGGTCCTGGCGCTGAACCGCCGTCCGCACGGTCTGACACGCGTCTGAGCCGGGCCGGTCGCGGTCGGCGTGGCACCGGACCGCGGCGCGCGTAACCCAGCGACTCATTCCATTGCTAGATGCAACAATTGTCTTATGCAAAGCAGTGATGAACCCGCGATCGACGAGGACGGGACGACATCCGCGCCGTCCGACGCGGAGATCACCGCGTTCCAGGTGGCCACGCGCGACCTGATCGACATCGCCGTGCGGGGGGTCGAGCTGGTCACGCCCGACCTCACGCTGCCGCAGTTCCGGCTGATGCTCGCGCTCGCCGAGTACGGGCCGGTGTCGTCGGTGGGGCTCGCACACGCGCTGGACGTCGCGCCCTCCTCGGTGACGCGCATGGTGGATCGCCTCGTCGCATCCGGCCACGTCGACCGCGCCCCGGACCCGGCGAAGCGGTCGGTCGTGTCCCTCGCGCTGAGTCGGCGGGGCTCGCGCGCCGTTGCGGACGTCCTGCGGTGGCGTCACTCGGAACTGTCCCGCGTGCTCGGCCGGATCGGGCCCGAGGACCGTGCCGCGGCGGCGCGGGCGCTCACGGCCCTGCACCGCATCCTCGACCGCAACCCGGAGCACTCCCACCTCGGATGGCTGCCGCTGTGACCGGCCGTACCGGCGGGCGTCCCGTCAGCGCGCCGCACGCTCGCGTGCTCGGAGATTTCGCGGTGGACCGCCGCATGCTCGTGACCACGGCCCTCGCGCTGCCGATCGGGGCCGTGGCCGGAGTCGCCGCGTTCGCGCTGCTGCGCCTGATCGGGCTGGTCACGAATCTCGTGTTCTTCGGACGTGTCGACACGTCCCTCGTCGCCCCCAGCGCCGCGCACGATCCGTGGTGGCTCATCCTCCTCGCGCCGATCGCGGGCGGACTCGTCGTCGGCCTCATGGCCCGCTTCGGTTCGGAGAAGATCCGCGGGCACGGCATGCCGGAAGCCATCGAAGCGATCCTGGTCGGCGGCAGCCGCGTCTCTCCGAAGGTGACCGTGCTGAAACCCATCTCGGCGGCCGTCAGCATCGGAACCGGAGGCCCGTTCGGTGCCGAAGGACCCATCATCATGACCGGCGGCGCGCTCGGTTCGCTGCTCGCGCAGCTGCTCAAGCTCAGCGCGGACGAACGCAAGGCGCTTCTGGTCGCCGGAGCCGTCGGGGGCATGGCGGCCACGTTCAACTCGCCGCTCGCAGCCGTCCTGCTCGCCGTCGAACTCCTGCTGTTCGAGTGGCGACCGCGCAGCTTCGTGCCGGTGGTCGCCGCCGTCGGGAGCGCCACCCTCGTGCGCGGGTTCCTGCTGGGCGCGGCACCGGTCTTCCCCGTCGCCGCGCCGCCGCTCCACCTCACCCCGCTGGTGTGCGTCCTTGCAGCCGGCGTCGGTTTGTCCGGAGGGGTGCTCGCGGTCGCCGCCACCTGGCTCGTCTACAAGGCGGAGGACGGCTTCGCGCGGTTGCCGTTCCACTGGATGTGGTGGCCTGCGATCGGCGGCCTCGTCATCGGCGTCGGCGGTCTCATCGAGCCGCAGGCTCTCGGCGTGGGCTACGACGTCATCGACCAGCTGCTCACGGGCCGGGCGACGATGTCGCTCATCATCGGCATCCTCGTGGTCAAGACCCTGATCTGGTCGCTCTCCCTGGGATCGGGCACCTCGGGAGGCGTGCTCGCGCCGATGTTCATGGTGGGCGGAGCGCTCGGCGCGCTGGAAGGCACCGTGCTGCCGCAGGTGATGCCCGGCTTCTGGGCGCTGTGCGGCCTCGCCGCGGTCCTCGGCGGTGTCATGCGCTCACCGCTCACCGGTGTGGTGTTCACCCTGGAACTCACGCACGCGTGGGGGACGGTGCTGCCGCTGCTCATGGCGTCCACCGCCGCCTACGCGCTGTCCGTGCTCGTGCTGAAACGGTCCGTCCTCACCGAGAAGATCGCCCGGCGCGGGCTCCACCTGACCCGGGAGTACTCCACCGATCCGCTCGAGACGTTCTTCGCGAAGGACGTGATGCACCCGGTGGAGGCCGGCACCGCGCGCCCGGCGCCGGGCGACGCCGTCGAGGTGCTGCCGGAGACGACGCTGCGCACGATCGCCTACCTGTTCGCCGAATACGAGGCGACCGACGCCCTGGTGATCGGGCCGGAAGGCGGTGTGCTCGGAACCGTCGGGATCCGGGATCTGCTGTCCGCGCGGCTCCACGACCTCACCGAGGAGCACCACCGTTCCCGAACCCTGCTGAACCGCAGGACGACCGAGCGCTGATCCGGGTTCGCGCGGGCCTGCCGCGCGCGGTCACAGCATCTCGAGCGGCTCCGGATGCGTCGGTGGCGGGAACCGCGCATCGATCGCCGCGAGCACGTCGGCATCGAGTTCGAGCTCGAGGGCGGCCACGTTCTCGGCGGTGTGCGCGGGGGAGGCGGCCTTCGGGATCGCGAGCACGTCGCCGTCCCGGACGGCCCACGCCAGCAGCAGCTGAGCGGTCGTCACGCCGAGGTCCGCGGCGATCCCGCCGAGGCGGCGGTCGTCGAGCAGGCGCGCCTGCTCGAGCGGGGAGTACGCCATCGCCGGGATGCGCCGGCCCTGCAGCATCGGCAGCAGATCGAACTCGATCCCGCGACGCGACGGGTTGTAGACGACCTGGTCGGTGGCCGGCGACCCGGGCAGGTCCGCCAGGTCGTCGACGTCGAGATTGCTCACCCCCCATTGCCCGATCGTGCCCTCGGCGACCAGCTGCTCGAACACCTCGACGGTCTCGTCGAGCGGCACGTCACCGCGCCAGTGCAGCAGGTACAGGTCGAGTCGGTCGGTGCCGAGCCGCCGCAGGGATGCCGTGAGGGACTCCCGCGTTCCTCCGGCATCCGCATTCCACGGCAGCACCTTGCTCACCAGGAAGACTTCGTCGCGGTGGCCGCGGATCGCCTCGCCGACGAGCTCTTCGCTGCGCCCGTCGCCGTACATCTCAGCCGTGTCGATGAGGGTCAGGCCGGCATCCAGCCCCGCACGCAGGGCGGCGATCTCGTCGTCGCGGCGGGCAGGGGAGTCGCCGAGGAACCAGGTGCCCTGGCCGATCGCGGGCAGTACCCGACCGTTCGGGAAGGTGATCGTTCGCATGCCGGCGACGCTACGGCATCGCCCTCAGAGCTCGGCCAGGCGGGGTACGACCTCGTCGGCGAGACGCTCGGTCCAGCCCACCTGGTCATTGGGGCGGACGCCCATCACGACGAGATCGATGCCCAGTCTCGCCCACTGCTCGGCCTGGGCGAGGTACTCGTCGGCGAACGGGTTCAGGCGCGTGGTGATGATCTGCTTCTCGATCGCGTCGTAGTCCGTGCCGACCGTGTCGCAGTGCCGGCGCAGCACCTCGAGCAGATGGGCGACCGTCTCGGGCTCATAAGCCGTGAGGTTGACGATCTGGGCGTACTGCGCGGCGATCCGCAACGTCTTGCGCTCGCCCTTGCCGCCGATCATGATCGGCGGGTGCGGCCGGGTGACCGGCTGCGGCGAATTGAGCGTCTCGGCCAGGCGGTAGTGCGCGCCCGCGTAGGCAGAGGCGTTCGCAGCCCACATCTGCAGCACGATCTGCAGTGCCTCCTCCAGACGTTCGAAGCGTTCGGAGATCGCCGGGTACGGCACTCCGAGCGCCTCGTGCTCGCGCTCGTACCAGGCCGCCCCGATGCCGAAGAACGACCGGCCGCCGCTCAGCACGTCCAGGGTGGTCGCGATCTTCGCGAGCAGTCCCGGATGCCGGTACGTCACGCCGGACACGAGCGGACCGATCCGCAGGCGGGTGGTCTGGCCGGCGACGAACCCGAGCGTCGTGTACGCCTCGAGCATGGGATCTTCGGCCGGGCCCGTCGCATCCATCTGGAACCAGTGGTCCATGACGGTGAACTGGTCGAAGCCGCCCGCTTCCGCGACCTGCGCGGTGCGGGCCACGAGCGGGGCGAGGTCTGCGGACGTTCCGGGGGTGGTGTAGTTCCAGAGGTGGATGCCTGAGCGCATGGGGTCAGGCTACGCCCGCAGGTCGCGCTCAGTGCCCGATGTTATGTTGAGCGGATACCCAATAGAGTTCCCGCCCGAAACAGGAGCAACCCGTGTCCTTCCCCCGACCCGACACCCGACTGCATGTGAGCACGACCGCCCCCGACCCCGAGGAGCGAGGGCGCCAGCGTGGCGCGGCGCTCGCCGGCATCCTTCCCGCCGCGATCGAGGCGTACGACCGGCTGTTCGCGGCCGGCGGTGTGGCCACGGCGACGGTGCGCTCCGACGCGGCCCGTGCGCTCGACGCCATCGCCGCGTACCGCACCGGCCTCGCCGAGCAGATCGTCGGCATCGCCGAAGCCGCCGGAATCGACGTGTGGCGCGTCGCCGCGCTCAATGCGCGCACCGAGATCCTCGCCCGGAGCCGCACGATTGCGCCGGGAGAGTGCTCCACCATCGTGCGCTCGCTGCCGGGCGCGGACGGCATCCGCAACGTCGGCGTGCAGACCTGGGACTGGCACGTCGAACTCAGCGACCACTGGCACACGCTGGACGCCGGCGGCGGTGCGCACCGCTACGCGGGCATCACCGAGCACGGCATCCTGGCCAAGATCGGCGTGAACAGCGCCGGAGTCGCGCTGCACTTCAACATCCTCGGCCACGCGCAGGACGGCATCGGCGGCATCCCGATGCACGTGCTCGCCGCCCTCGTGCTCGAAGAGGCGACGGATGCCGACCACGCCGTCGAGCTGGTGCGCGAGGCGCCGATCTCGTCGTCCGGCTCGTTCATGATCTTCGACCGCGACCGCGCCGTGCTGCTCGACCTCAGCCCGGTCGGCGTGTTCGAGGCGCCCGCGGTGCTGCCCGGCACCCGGGTGCGCACCAACCACTTCCTCACCGCGCAGCCCGCGGCGGCCGAGAAGTCGACCTATCAGCCGGACTCCGGCGAGCGCTACGGCTTCCTGGTGGGCCGGCTCGCCGCCAGCGCCCCGCAGAGCCCCGAGCACCTGCTCGCGCAGCTGATCACCGGCGAGGGGGAGCCCGCCCTGACCTGCGTGCCCAAGGCGGATGCCGCGCTCGGCGACCGCTGGGCGAGCCTCGCGACCGTCGTGCTCGACCCCGCCCAGCGCGAGGCACGGGTGCTCGACGGCACGCCGGCGGAGCACGCGTCCCGGCCGTGGCACACGTTGCGGGCCACCGAGGACGCGCTCGCGATCGTCTGAGCCGACGGCGACGCGCTGGGCTAGCGTTTCGCTGTGACCTTCGCGACGCTCGCGCTCATCGTGCTCGCCGGCCTTGTCGGGCCGCTGCTCGGCGCACGCGCGTCGTGGCACATCCCGGTCGTCGTCGGCGAGCTCTTCGCGGGGCTCGTCATCGGCGTGTCCGGATTCCGGCTCGTCGACCCGGCCGACCCGACGCTGTCGCTGCTCGCCGAGATCGGGTTCGGACTCACGATGGTCGTGATCGGCTCGCACATCCCGGTGCGGGATGCCGCCGTGCGCGCCGCGGTCGGCCGGGGCCTCGTCGGAGCGCTGGCCGTCGGCGTCGTGGCCGCCGGGCTGGGCGTGGCCGTCGCGGCACTGGTCGGGTCGGGCCACGCTGCCCTGTACGCCGTGCTGCTGGCATCCTCTTCGGCCGCGCTCGTGCTGCCGATGCTGCAGTCTCTCGGGATCTCCGCGCAGACGGTGCCGCGGCTGGTGGCCCAGATCGCGGTGGCCGACATCGCGTGCATCGTCGCGCTGCCCCTTGTGATGGAACCCTCGCGGCTTCTCGGCACCGCCCTCGGCGCCCTCGCCATCACCGTGCTCGCGGTCGTCGCAGGCGTGGCCGTGCTCCTCATCTCGCGAAACGGCGTGCGCTCCCGCATCCATGACTTCTCGGAGCGGCGCCGCTTCGCCCTCGAACTGCGCGTGAGCCTGCTCGTGCTGTTCGTACTGGCCGCGATCGCGCAGTTCACCTATGTCTCGGTGATGATCGCCGGGTTCTCGGTCGGACTGATCCTCGCCGCCGCCGGGGAGCCGCGGCGCCTGGCACGACAGCTGTTCGGCATCACCGAGGGGTTCTTCGCGCCGCTGTTCTTCGTGTGGCTGGGAGCATCCATCGACCTCAGCGCCTTCGCCGCGCACCCCGCGATGATCCTGCTCGGCGTCGCACTCGGGATCGGCGCGGTCGTCGCCCACCTCGCCGCGCGCGCGGCCGGACTGCCGTGGGTGCAGGCCGTGGCCGCATGCGGTCAGCTCGGGGTGCCGATCGCGGCCGTGGCCCTCGGCATCCAGACCGGCGCACTGGTGCCCGGCGAGGGCGCGGCGATCCTGCTCGGGGCGCTGCTGACC
>DATMTQ010000117.1:0-14250 GCA_035564095.1 Microbacterium sp.
GGCCGGGTGGCCGGCCTCGTCCGGACCGGCGGCGGCGCGTCAGACGTACCGCTCCGCGGTCGCGACGGCCGAGCCCCCTGCACCGCCCGAGGACGCCTTCGCGTCCCTGCTCGCCGGCGACGAGGAGGGGCCGGGGATCCCGGACGTGCAGTGGATCACGCCCGCGCCGCCCCGCAAGCGCCGCCGGTGGCTCGGTCTCACGATCACGCTCGTCGTCGTCCTGGCGCTCGTCGGCGGCGGCACCTGGGCGTGGAACGCGTACAGTCCGCAGCTGTCGCACCTGTTCGGGACGGATGCCCCGGCGGACTACGCGGCCGGCAAGGCGCACGGCGAGGCCATCGTGACGATCAACGACGGCGACATCCCGTCGACGATCTCGGCCACGCTGTACAAGTCCGGCGTCACCAAGAGCTCGAACGTCTTCTACCAGATGCTGCTCACCGCCGGTCAGAGCCCCACGTTCTACCCCGGCGTGTACCGCCTGCAGAAGGAGATGACCGCCGGCGCCGCCCTGAAGGCGCTGCAGGATCCGAAGAACAAGCTCGACCACTCCGTCGTGCTGCCCGAGGGCCTCACCGCGTCGCAGATCCTGGAGCGCGTGTCGAAGGGGATCGACATGCCCCTCGCGGACCTGCAGGCCGCCGCCAAGAACCCGAAGGACTACGGCGTGGACGCGACCTCCCTCGAGGGGTGGCTGTTCCCGGCGCTGTACACGTTCAACCCCGGGACGACGGCGCACGACGTCATCAAGGCGATGGTCGATCGCATGAAGCAGGAGCTGTCGGATGCCGGCGTGGCGACGGCCGACCAGCAGCAGATCCTCACGGTCGCGTCGATCGTGCAGCGCGAGGCCCGGCAGACCGGAGACTTCTACAAAGTGGCGCGGGTCATCCGGAACCGGCTCGCCCAGGGCATGAAGCTGCAGATGGACTCGACCGCGCAGTACGGCTACGGCTCGCTGCACAACGGCACCGCGAGCTCGTCCGGCGCCGCGCTCTCGGATCCGAACGGCTGGAACACCTACGTCCACACCGGGCTGCCGCAGGGACCGATCTCGAGCCCCGGGGACACCGCGATCGACGCCGCCCTGCACCCGGCGCCCGGCGGCTGGCTGTACTTCACGACGGTGAACATGACCACCGGCGAGACGGTGTTCTCCACCAGCTACGCCGACCACGAGAAGGCCGTCGCACAGATGCAGTCCTGGTGCCGCGCCAACCCGAACACGGGGTGCTGATGCCGGCACGCCTGCAGGTGTGGGGCGATCCGATCGCGCACAGCAGGTCCCCGCAGCTGCACGCCGCCGCCTACGGCGTGCTCGGGCTGGACTGGCACTACGACCGCCGGCAGGTGGACGAGGCATCCTTCCCCGCGGCGCTCGCGGGACTGGACGCCTCCTACCGCGGCCTGTCCCTGACCATGCCGCTGAAGGGCGTCGCGCACACCGCCGCACGCACGCTCGACCGCCGTGCTCAGCTCACCGGCGCCGTCAACACGCTGCTGCTGACCGCCGGTGGACCGCACGGGTTCAACACCGACGTCGGCGGCATCGTGCGCGACCTCGCCGAGCACGACGTCCACGCCGTCGCCGAGGCCCGCATCGTCGGCGCGGGTGCGACGGCGACGTCGGCGCTCGTCGCCCTCGCCGAGCTCGGAGCCGGGCGCGTACGGGTCTGCGCCCGTCGCCCGGATGCCGCCGCGCCCCTCGTCCGCCTCGGCGAGGAGCTCGGTGTGCGGGTCGCCGTCGAGCCGCTCGGGGCCGCCGCGACGTCGCCCGTCGCGCTCACGGTCTCGGCTCTGCCGGGCGGTGCATCCGTCGATGAGCGCACCGCCGGCCGCCTCGCCGCCGCCGGCGGCCTGCTCTACGACGTGGTGTACGGGCACTGGCCCACCGACCTCGCCCGGGCATGGCAGCGCGCCGGCCTGCCCGCGGTCGCCGGGGCCGGGATGCTGCTGCAGCAGGCGCTGCTGCAGGTGCGCGTGTTCGTGCAGGGCGATCCGTCGTCCCCGCTCCCGCACGAGGATCACGTGCTGCAGGCCATGCGCGACGCGTGAGGGCTCACGCGCATGGGAGACTAGACGAATGCTCCGCGTGCTCACGGCCGGCGAATCGCACGGCCCCGAACTCGTCGCCGTCATGGAGGGCCTGCCTGCCGGCGTGCCCGTCTCCCGTGCCGCCATCCAGGCCGACCTCGCCCGCCGCAAGCTCGGCTACGGGCGCGGGTCGCGCATGAAGTTCGAAGAGGACGAGCTCACGCTGTCGACCGGGGTGCGCCACGGCTACAGCATGGGCAGCCCGATCGCGTTGCGCATCGGCAACACGGAGTGGCCCAAGTGGGTCGAGGTGATGAGCCCCGAGCCGGTGGAACTCACCGAACGTTCCCGCGGTCGCGGCGCCGCCCTCACGCGTCCACGTCCCGGTCACGCCGACCTCGTCGGCATGCAGAAGTACGGCTTCGACGAGGCCCGGCCGATCCTCGAGCGCGCGAGCGCCCGCGAGACGGCGGCCCGCGTGGCCCTCGGCGCGATCGCGCGCGCGTTCCTCGGCGAGCTCGGCATCCGGCTCGTCAGCCACACCACCGCGATCGGTCCCGTCTGCGTACCCGCGGAGGCGCCGCTTCCCGGCCCCGACGATGTGGCGGCACTCGACGCCGATCCGGTGCGCTGCTTCGACAGGACGACCTCCGAGCGGATGATCGCGGAGATCGACGACACGCGCAAGGAGGGCGACACCGTCGGCGGTGTCGTCGAGGTGCTCGCATGGGGTCTGCCGCCCGGGCTCGGCTCGCACGTGCAGTGGGACCGCAAGCTCGACGGCAAGCTCGCCCAGGCGCTCATGAGCATCCAGGCGATCAAAGGCGTCGAGATCGGCGACGGCTTCGAGACGGCGCGGCGCCGCGGCTCGCAGGCGCACGACGAGCTGTTCGCGACCGGCGACGGCATCGCTCGGTCGTCCGACCGTGCCGGCGGCACCGAGGGCGGCATGTCCACGGGCACCCTGCTGCGCGTGCGCGCCGCGATGAAACCCATCGCCACCGTGCCGCACGCCCTGCGCACCGTCGACGTCGCCACCGGCGAGACGGCGGCGGCCCACCACCAGCGCTCGGACGTGTGCGCGGTGCCCGCGGCGGGCGTGGTCGCCGAGGCCATGGTCGCGATCGTGCTCGCCGAGGTCGTGCTCGAGAAGTTCGGCGGCGACAGCGTCGCCGAGACCCGGCGCAACCTGGAGTCGTACCTCGCGGCGATCCCCGAGGCCCTGCGCACGACGGATGCCTCGGACGCCGCGCTGCTGCAGCATGACGCCATCTGACCCTCGCGCGCTGGTGCTCGTCGGCCCGATGGGCGCGGGGAAGACCAGCGTCGGCCGACGGGTCGCCCGCACCATGGGGTTGCGCTTCACCGACACCGACAAGGTCGTGGTGCGCGACCACGGGCCCATCCCGGAGCTGTTCGTCTCGCTCGGCGAGCCCGCCTTCCGCGCCCTCGAGCGCGCCGCCGTGCGAGAGACCCTCGCGAAGGGCGGCGTCGTCGCGCTGGGCGGGGGAGCGGTGCTGGATGCCGCGACCCGAGCCGAGCTCGCCGGTCATCGCGTCGTTCTGCTGACGGTGTCGCCGCGCGTCGTGGCATCCCGCATCGCAGGCACGGATCGCCCGCTGCTGAGCGGCGAGGAAGACCCGGTGGCCCGCTGGCAGCGGATCCTCGCCGAGCGGATGCCGCTGTACGAACAGGTCGCCGACGTCACCTTCGACACCTCGTCGGGACCGCTGTCGGACATCGTCACCGCCATCGTCGCCTGGGCGCGACGCACCGAACGGCCCGCCTCCGGGTCGGCCGGCACAGACCAGAGCGCGAAGGAGCAGGGATGACCGAGACGACGATCAGCGTGGCGGGAGCCCCCGGATACGACATCACGATCGGACGCGACATCCTCGACCGCGTCGGCGCGGTGCTGCCGGCCGCGGCCCGCAAGGTGCTCGTCATCCACCCGCCGACCCTCGCGGCCCGCGCGGAGGAGCTGCGCGAGCGTCTCGCGTCCGACGGATCCCGGCAGGTGCTGCTGGCCGAGATCCCGGATGCCGAGCAGGGCAAGCGCATCGAGGTGGCCGCCTTCTGCTGGCAGGTCATGGGCCAGGCCGACTTCACCCGCACCGACGCCGTGGTCGGCTACGGCGGGGGCGCGGTCACCGACCTCGCCGGGTTCGTCGCGGCGACCTGGCTGCGCGGGGTCGCCGTCGTGCAGGTGCCGACGACCGTGGCCGGGATGGTGGATGCCGCGATCGGCGGCAAGACCGGCGTGAACACCGCCGAGGGCAAGAACCTCGTCGGCGCGTTCTGGGCCCCCGCGCACGTGGTGTGCGACCTGCGCGAACTCGAGTCGCTGTCGCGCAACGAGGCCACCGCCGGCTTCGCCGAGGTGGTCAAGGCCGGGTTCATCTGGAGCCCGGAGATCCTCGATCTCATCGAGGCGGACCCCGACCGGGTCGTGGACCCGACGTCGGATGCGTTCCGTCGCTGCGTGGAGCTCGCCGTCGACATGAAGGCGCGGGTCGTCGGCGAGGACTTCCGGGAGGGCGGTCTGCGCGAGATCCTCAACTACGGGCACACGCTCGGCCACGCGATCGAGCACAGCGAGCGGTACCGCTGGCGCCACGGTGCGGCCGTGTCGGTCGGCATGGTGTTCGCCGCCGAGCTGTCGCGCCTGGCCGGACGCCTGCCCGACGACGTGGCCGCCCGGCACCGGTCGGTCCTCCGGACGCTGGGACTGCCCACGACCTACCGCGCCGGCGCGTGGCCGCAGCTGCTGGCCACGATGCAGCGTGACAAGAAGGCGCGCGGCGGGATGCTGCGCTTCATCGTGCTCGACGACCTCGCCCGCCCGAGCGTCATGCAGGCGCCCGACGAGTCCCTGCTGTTCGCCGCGTACCAGGAGGTCGTGGAGTAGCCCGTACGCACGGATGCCCGAGCACCTGCGCCGCGTGCTCAGTCGCCGGAAGCATTCTCACTCCTCTCGATCTCAGAGACGCACTGCTGAAGGATGGCGGGCAGATCCGGGACGAGCAGAGCCCGGCCGGCCAGTGGAACCGCGTCGAGCACGCGGAGCTCTTTGAAGAGATGGGCGAACGGCCCGAGGCGGCAAGCCAGGTCGAATGCGTCGCGGAGTTCGGCGTTCGGACCCCACGGTCCGAGATAGGCGTCGCGCAGACGAGCCTTCAGCCTGTCGTCGGCCATCACCTCGTCTAGGTGGATGAACGTGACGTACAGGGTCAGGAACGGGTGCGAGATGCAGGCGTCGCCCCAGTCGAGGATGCGGGTCGTCTCGCCCTGCCGGTGGACGTTGCCGCCGTGCAGATCGTCGTGCTGCACGGTCGCGGGAATCCCGTACCCGTTCAGTTCGTCGCACCTCGACACGAACCGCTCACGGAAACCCCGGAGCCGACCGACCACCTCGGGACCGACCGGCAGTGCGCGGTCGAGCACGTCATCGTACAACGCCGGAAATCGCTCGAGCCGGCGATCAGGCACTCCACGAGCGAGATGCTCTGCCACCGTCGCCACCTCGCGCTCCTGCAGGACGGCGTACTGCGGCAGCACGTCGATCCACGTCGAGAGATCCGCGTCGAAGCCGATCGCCTCGCCGCCGTCACCGAGCAGCAGCCAGCGGCCTGATTCGTCGAAGGCGACGACCTCCGGCATCAGGCCGGGAGACCGATCCGCCAGACGCGCCGTCAGTCCCGGCTCGAATGCTTGCGACGGTGCGCACGCCTTGAACCACAGCGATCCGCGAGAAGTCGGCACTCGATAGACGCTGGCCCAGGGCCGCTCGTGGACGAGCACGGCCGCGCCGTGAGGAATGACGTGGCCGGCGATCCATTCGCGGGCGTCTCGTGGGGGTTCCACGATCTTCACCGTACGTCGTGATCAGGTACACCGTGAGGATGCGCTGCGGCCCCGTCGCGCACGACGGGGCCGCAGCGGGCGGGGCGGATCTCAGGCGACGACCGCGCTCGCGACGGTGGGGTTCTCGTCGAACGTGCCGAGCTGAGCCGTGGGCACGCTCTTGGTCTCGCGAGCCGTGAGCGCGCTGGCCGCCGCGATGACGCAGATGACGGCGGTGAAGACGCTGATGACGACCCAGCCGCCCTGCTGGACGCCACCGAGGGCGGTGACGATCGACGGCGCGAAGCCGGCCATCAGGAAGCCGATCTGGGTGCCGATCGCCATCCCGGAGAACCGCACGCGCGTACTGAACATCTCGCCGTAGAACGACGGCCACACGGCGTTCGCGGCGGCGTATCCGCACGAGAACGTGAGAACTGCGAGCGCGAAGGTCAGCAGTTCGCGGCCGGGGCCCATCGACAGCATGTAGAACGGCATGAACACCGCTGACGAGACCGCGCCGTAGATGAACACCGGCTTGCGGCCGATGCGGTCCGCGAGCGCGCCGAAGAGGGGCTGCGTGGCGATCGCCACGAGGTTCGCGGCGACGACGAGCCAGAGCGTGATCGCCTCATTGAGCCCCACGACCGCGCCGTAGGCGATGGCGAGGTTGCCGAACACGGTGGAGACCGCCGCGATGAACGCGCAGCAGATGACGCGCAGCACGTCGCGCCAGTGGTCGCGCAGCAGCGGAACGAGCGGGATCCGCGAGATGCGTCCCTCCGCCTTGGTCTCCTCGAACTCCGGGGTCTCGTGCAGGCCGCGACGGATGATGTACGCGACGATGACGACCGCCGCGCTGAGCCAGAAGGGGATGCGCCAGCCCCACGTGAGCTTGAAGGAGTCGGGCATGGCGACCACGGGGATGAAGATCAGCGCGGCGAGGATCTGGCCGCCCTGGGTCCCGGTGAGCGTCCACGAGGTGAAGAACGAACGGCGATCGTCCGGCGCGTGCTCGAGGGTGAGCGACGAGGCGCCCGCCTGCTCGCCCGAGGCGGACAGCCCCTGCAGCAGGCGGCACAGCACAAGGAGCACGGGCGCGGCCCAGCCGATCTGCCCGAACGTCGGGAGGCATCCGATCACGAACGTCGACAGACCCATGAGCAGCAGCGTGAACAGCAGCACGCGCCGTCGGCCCAGCCGGTCGCCGAAGTGGCCGACGAAGACCGCGCCGACGGGGCGCGCGATGTACGCGAACCCGAAGGTCGCGAACGACATGACCAGGGCCGCCTGGTCGCCGGACGGGAAGAAGATCTTCGGGAAGATGAGGGCGGCCGCCGACCCGAACAGGAAGAAGTCGTAATACTCGACGGCGCTGCCGAGAAAGCTCGCGACGGCGGCGCGGGCAGGGGTCTTCCGCGGCACTGCGGTGGTGGACATGGGGGGATTCTCCTATCGGACGAGCTCGTCTGCGGCGACGAGACGGTGGAAGCGGTCGATCATGCGATCGGCATCGGGACGGATGCCCGTGATGAGGGCGAAGGCGTCGGCGGCCTGGAAGACGGCCATCCGGCCGCCGTCGAGGGTGCGGCAGCCGGCGGCGCGGGCGGCGTGCAGCAGTTCGGTCTCCAGCGGCCGGTAGACGATGTCGGCGACCCAGAGGTCGGCGCGCAGCAGGGCGGGGGAGAAGGGGAGACCGGGGTGATCGTGCATGCCGGTCGGGGTGCAGTGCACGACACCGTCTGCGTCGGCCAGCAGCCGCGGAAGATCCGCCGGGCGGGATGCGCAGACGTCGACTCCGTGGTGCGCGCCCAGATCTGCGGCGACCTCGGCGGCACGGTGCGCGTCGACGTCGACCACCGTCAGCAGGCGCACGCCGCGGCGCATCAGAGCGTCGCCGACGGCTGTGCCCGCCCCGCCCGCCCCGAGCAGCACGACGCGGTCGAGCGCAGCATCCGGCAGGCCGGTGCGCAGCGCCGTCTCGAAGCCGGTGGTGTCGGTGTTGTGCCCGACGAGCCCGTCGTCGGTGAACAGCACGGTGTTGACGGCGCCGAGCGCCGCGGCGACCGGATCGACGTGATCGAGGTACTCGATCACGAGCCGCTTGCACGGGTGGGTGATGTTCAGGGCGTCGAAACCGAGGCGGCGCGCCCACGTGAGGATGTCCGGCAGCTGATCGGGCACCAGGCCCAGGGCGGTCAGATCGATGGTGCGGTAGACGTAGTCGATCCCGAGCGCCCGCGCCTCGGCCATGTGCAGCGGCGGCGTGAGGGAGGGCGTCACCCCGGTGCCGACAAGGCCCACGAGGTACGGCGGCGACTCACTCACGAGAACTCCTTCGTCCGTCCGACTATGTACTAACTGGTACGTTCAGAGTGAACCACGCCGCTTCGGCCGTGTCAAGACGCATCGCCACAGCCGGATCAGGCGGTGGGGCGGGTCGTGAGCCAGGCCACGACGACTTCGCCGATCATGGCGCGCAGATGCGGGCGGCGCTCCGGGGAGTCGAGGTCGACGTCGAAGAGGTAGCCGAACGTGTACTTGTTCGCGACCTGGAACACGCAGTACGAGCTGATGAGCAGGTGCACGTCGAGCGCCTGCACGTCGTCGCGGAAGACGCCGGCCGCGCGTCCGCGCTGCAGGATCTCTTCGAGCTGGGTGACCGCGGGCTGCGCCAGCGTGCGCAGCGAGTCGAGACGGCGGATGAACTCGCCGCGGTGCACGTTCTCGATGGCGACGAGCCGGATGAACGCGTCGTGCGTGACGTGGTGGTCGAAGGTCAGCTCGGCGAGCTGCCGCATCGCCGCGACGGGATCGGTGTGGTCGACGTCGATGGCGCGCTCGGCCTCACGGATGCCGCGGTACGCCTCTTCGAGCACCGCCAGGTACAGCTGTTCCTTGCCGCCGAAGTAGTAGTAGATCATCCGCTTCGTCGTGCGGGTGCGTTCGGCGATGTCGTCGACCCGGGCACCGGAGTAGCCCTCCTCGGCGAAGACTTCGGTCGCCACGGTCAGCAGTTCCGCCCTGGTCCGCTCGGCGTCGCGCTGCACTGGTGCCACCCGCTCAGCGTATCCGAGAGGATGTCGCGGCCCGGGGAGCCCCACCCTGGCCGATCAATGTACCGTCTGGTACATTAGCTCGCCATGAGGACATCGATCGCCACCGTGTGCTTGAGCGGCACCCTCGTCGAGAAGCTCCACGCCTGCGCCGCAGCGGGATTCGACGGCGTCGAGCTCTTCGAGCCGGATCTCGTCGCGTCGCCGGAGAGTCCGGAGGAGATCCGCGCGCTCGCGACCCGGCTCGGCCTCACCCTCGATCTCTACCAGCCGATGCGAGACGTGGAGGGCGTCGACGAGGGCGCCTTCGCGGATGTGCTGCGGCGCGCGGAGGCGAAATTCACGCTGATGCAGCGACTCGGCATGGAGCTC
Organism: Microbacterium sp.; assembly: GCA_035564095.1. Taxonomy (GTDB): domain Bacteria; phylum Actinomycetota; class Actinomycetes; order Actinomycetales; family Microbacteriaceae; genus Microbacterium. The sequence continues at coordinate 9,306 of DATMTQ010000117.1, forward strand.
GTGCTGTGCTGCAGCAACGTCGGCACCGCGACGATCGACGACGACGCGGTCAGCGCCGGCCAGCTGAGACGCCTCGGCGAGCTGGCGGCGGGCTTCGGCATCCGGATCGCGTACGAAGCGCTCGCGTGGGGGCGGTTCGTGGACGACTACCGGCGGGCGTGGCGGATCGTCGAGCTGGCGGACCATCCGGCCGTCGGCGTGTGCCTGGACTCGTTCCACATCCTGTCGCGCGGGCACGATCCCGCCGGGATCGAGCAGATCCCGGGGGAGCGGATCTTCTTCGCGCAGCTGGCGGATGCCCCCGCGATGACGCTCGACGTGCTCTCCTGGAGTCGCCATCACCGGCTCTTCCCGGGCGAGGGCAGCTTCGATCTCGCGGGATTCGTCGCGCACGTCGTGCGCACCGGATATGCGGGGCCGCTGTCCCTCGAGGTGTTCAACGACACGTTCCGACAGACCGACGTCGGCGCGACCGCCGTGCACGCCCGTCGGTCGCTGCGCTGGCTCGAGGATGCCGCGTCCCGGCGCATCGCCGACGCCGACCGGCTCGACCGGCTCACCGACTCCGCGCCGCCGACGGGATTCGACTTCGCGGAGATCAAGGCGGAGGACACCTCCGCCGTCGAGGTCATGCTCACGCAGCTCGGGTTCACGCCGCGCGGGCGGCATCGCACGAAGCCGGTCACCCTGTGGAGCGCCGGCGCTGCGCGGGTCGTGCTCAACGAGCAGCATGCCGGCGGCCTCGCGCCGCACCTCGCCGCGATCGGCCTGCTGGTGCCGGAACCGGCGCATCTGGCCGCACGGGCGCGGGAGCTCGGCACCCCGATCGCGTACCGCCGCACGTACGCCGCCGAACAGGCGCTCGACGCCGCCGTGGCCCCCGACGGGACCGAGATCTTCTGGGCCGCTCCCGCGCCGGAGGGCGAACCGGCGTGGACGGCGGAGTTCGAGCACGGTGCCGCGGCCCAGGATGCCGGGGCGACATCGCGCATCCTCTCGATCGATCACGTGAGCCTCACCCAGCCGTGGCAGGCGGTCGACGACGCGGTGCTCTTCTACACCTCGGTGTTCGGGCTCGAGCCGGAGAGCGCGACCGATGTCGCGAGCTCGCACGGGCTCGTGCAGAGCCGGGTCATGCGATCGCCGGGCGGCGAGGTGCGACTGCCCCTGAACGTCGCGCCGGCCGGCTTCGCGCAGCCCGGCCGGGCGGGCGGGCTGGCCCAGCACGTGGCCTTCCGCTGCACGGACGCCCGGGGTCTCGCCCGCGCGGCCCGCGCACGAGGACTCGAGGTGCTGCCGATACCCGGAAACTACTACGAGGACCTGGCCGCCCGCTTCGCCCTGCAGCCCGGCTTCGTCGCCGAGCTCCGTGAGCTCGGACTCGTCTACGATCGCGACGGCGAGGCGGACTACCTGCAGTTCTACACGCGCACCGTCGGGCAGATCTTCTGCGAGTTCGTGGAGCGGCGCGGCGGGTACGACGGATACGGCGCCGGGAACGCCCCGGTGCGGCTCACCGCGCAGGGCGCCGGACGCTGAGCGGGCGCGCAGGTTGATAGGGTTCCCAGCATGATCAACGCCCGTCGGCTGCTGCTTGTGAACGGGCCGAACCTGAACCTCCTCGGTGTGCGCGAACCCGAGATCTACGGCACCGAGACCCTCGCCGACGTCGAGGGTCTCGTCGAGCGCACGGCGGCGTCCCGCGGCTTCGAGGTGCGCGCCGTGCAGAGCAACCACGAGGGCGTGCTCATCGACGCGATCCACGCCGCCCGCGAGGACTGCGCGGGCATCGTGATCAATCCGGCCGGCCTGACGCACACGTCGGTGTCGCTCGCGGACGCCCTCAAGGCGGTCGCGCTGCCGGTCGCCGAGGTGCACATCTCGGACGTGGGCGCGCGCGAGAGCTTCCGGCAGGTCTCGTATGTGCGCGACGTGGCGGCGGTGCACGTCATCGGCGAGGGCATCCGCGGCTACGCGAACGCGGTGCTGCGGCTGATCGACGTCATCACCGGCCAGGCGGACGGCTGAGGCATCCAGCCCGCTTCCAGGCCTGACGGGGTCGTCCCGTAGAATGGGACGTTGGGCGCCTTCTCGCCCGCGAACTTGACGAAACGGAACACAAGACCCATGGCATCCACCGCAGACATCAAGAACGGCGTCGTCCTCAACATCGACGGTCAGCTCTGGAGCATCGTGGAGTTCCAGCACGTCAAGCCGGGCAAGGGCGGTGCGTTCGTGCGCACCAAGATGAAGAACGTGCTCTCCGGCAAGGTCGTCGACAAGACCTTCAACGCGGGCGCCAAGATCGAGATCGAGAACGTCGACCGTCGTGACTACCAGTACCTGTACAACGACGGCGACAGCTTCGTGTTCATGGACACGAGCGACTACGACCAGATCCACGTCTCCGCGGCCACAGTGGGGGATGCCGCGCACTTCCTGCTCGAGAACCAGATGGTCACCATCGCCCTGAACAACGGCAACGCGCTGTACGTCGAGCTGCCCGCGTCGGTCGTGCTCGAGATCACCTACACGGAGCCCGGCCTGCAGGGCGACCGCTCCTCGGCCGGCACCAAGCCCGCCACCCTCGAGACCGGCTACGAGATCCAGGTGCCGCTGTTCCTCGAGACCGGCACCCGCGTCAAGGTCGACACCCGCAGCGGCGACTACCTCGGCCGCGAGAAGTAAGCCGCGCGTGAGCGCTCGGACCAAGGCGCGCAAGCGCGCCCTCGACATCCTCTTCCAGGCGGACGTCCGCGGCGAGGAGATCCCGGTGATGCTCGCCGTCGAGGCGAAGCGTGCTGCGGCCGAGCCGGCCCGCGAAGCGTCGTGGCTGTACGCGCGCGACATCGTGGACGGCATCATCGACAACGCGGACGCGATCGACGAGCAGATCACGCTCGCCGCCAAGGACTGGTCGATGGCGCGCATGCCCACGGTCGACCGGGCACTGCTGCGCATCGGCGTGTGGGAGATCCTGTACAACGAGCAGGTCCCGACGGCGGTCGCGATCGACGAGGCCGTGGAGCTCGCCAAGGAGTTCTCCACCGACGAGTCCGCCTCGTTCGTGCACGGCGTGCTGGCCCGCGTCGCGCGCTCGAACTGACCCCGGGGCCGCACGAGTCGTCGCCGTGGACCTGCCGTTCATCGAGCCCGACGCCATCCGGCGTCAGGCCTGGGGCGGCGCGTTCACGCGCGGCACGCAGTACTTCCACGACGGTGCGGTGCGCCGCGTCGAGTGGGATGCCGCCTCCCGCACCATCACGGGCGACGTCGCGGGCAGCCGCGCGCAGCGATACCGCTGCGTCGTCAGGCTGCTCGCGAACCGCGACGGAATCGACTTCACGCGCTGTACCTGCCCGATGGAGGCGGACTGCAAGCACGTCGTGGCGACGCTGCTCGCCGGCAACGCGCAGCGGCTCGGGATGCGCGCGTCCGCGCCCCCGGCGCCTGACGGCGTCACCGAGATGCGGCCGACCCGCCCGGTCGGCGCGTCCGCAGCACCGAAGCAGCTGACCTGGCGCGATCTGGTGCCGGCCGCCCCCGCACGAGCGGGCAGCCTGCCGAAGCATCCGCTCGCGCTCGGGGTGGAGCTGCGGCATCGCGTGCAGCACTCCACCCGCAGCTGGGCTCCGCCGACCGTCGAACCCGTCTCACCGCGGGCCCTGGCCGCGGACGCGGGCGGTGTGCTGGTGGGGCTGCGCCCCCTGATGCGCAGCCCCAGCACCCGGCGCTGGATCCAGGGGCAGGTCTCGTGGGACGCCGTCCGCCGCCCGGGCGGGCCGTTCGACGACGTGCACGCGCGGTGGATGGCCGAGCTCCACAGCATCGCGCGCGACGTGCGCGCGGGCGCCGTGTACGTCGACGTGTCGGACTGGCTGACGCTGGACAGCGCGGAATCCGCGCTGCTGTGGCCGCACCTGCTGTCCGCGCGGGACATCGGTCTGCCGGTCGTGAGCACGCGCAAGGACACCACGGTGGTCCTCGCCGACGATGCGTCGGTCACGCTCGAGGTCGGCCGCGGCACCGACGGCGGGCTGCGTCTCGCCCCGCGGGTGCGGATCGACGGCGCGGAGCGGGATGCGTCCCACGTACGCCCGGTCGGGCGCACGGGGGTGTATGCGTTCACGCCGGACCGGCCGCACCTCACACTGACGCTGGCCCCGGCGCCGCTCAACCCGACCGCCGCGTCGCTGCTCGCGGCCGGACGCGGCGTAGAGGTGCCCGATGCCGACGTCGACGAGTTCGTGCGCACCGCGCTGCCGCGCCTGCAGCGCACCGGCGGCGTGACGGCAGGGCCGGGGTTCGAGCTGCCGACCCCGCAGCCGCCGCACCTCGTCCTCGAAGTGAGCCACCTGCCCGGCCACACCCTCGAGCACCTGCTGCGCTGGCGCTACGGAACGCGCAGCGCCCCGTATGCGTCCGATCCGGCCGACGACCTGCGCGACCCGGCGGCCGAATCGGCGTTGCGTGCCGCCGCCGAGGCCGCCTGGTCGGCGGCGAGCGACCTGCCGTTCGCGGCATCCGGTCTGCTCCACGACGTGGATGCCGCCCGGTTCGCCGTGGACGTCGTGCCGGCTCTGCAGGCGGTGGACGGAATCGCCGTCGTCACGACCGGGATCGCACCCGACTACCGCGAGCTCACCGACCCGCCGCACATCACCGTGTCGACCGTCGAGTCCACCGACCGGGACTGGTTCGACCTCGGCGTCATCGTCACGATCGACGGGCGCCGCATCCCGTTCGGCGCGCTGTTCACGGCGCTGTCGCTGCGGCGCAAGAACATGCTGCTCGCCGACGGCGGCTACTTCTCGCTGGCGCATCCGGCGCTGCAGCAGCTGCGCGACCTCATCGACGAAGCGGGCGAGCTCGTCGAATGGGAGGTCGACACGATCCGCGTCAGCCGGTATCAGGTCGACTTCTGGGAGGAGTTCGAGGACCTCGC
>DATMTQ010000118.1:0-1921 GCA_035564095.1 Microbacterium sp.
CGATGCTCATCGACTCGACGTATCCGCCCCACTTCTGCGCGGCCGTGGCGATCGTCCGCGCCGCGGCCGCGACGTCGTCGACCTGCACGGTGGCCTGGGCCGTCGCGACGATCTCGCGCCCGGAGCCGGCGCCCGACTTCGCACCGGACCCGCCCGGGCTGGACCCGCTCGAATCGGTGCCCGGAGCGGGCGCCGGCACGCCCTGCACGAAGCCCGGAGACACGCCGACGCTCGTCGAGGTGCCACTGGTCGCGCCGCCCCGCAGGCCGCTCGCGACCACGGGACCGATCGCCACCGCAGCGATCACCACGATCGCCGCGGCGGAGCCCCACCCGATGATCCGGCGACGCGTCCGCCGTCGCCGATCGGTGTGCTGCGACTGGGTCTGCCACACCGCTCGCCGCTCGCGGTCGATGCCCGCCAGCAGCGCTCGTTCCATCTCGTCGATGCGCTCGTCGCTCAGTTCGGGAAGCGGCGGACGCTCCGCCTGCTGCTCGCTCATGCCCTCTCCGTCCCGGTCGTGGTCCGCAGTTGCGTGCGGATGCGCGAGAGACGATTGCGCACGACTCCGTGCGACACCCCGAGCTGCTCGGCGGCCGCCTGGTAGGCGTAGCCTTCGGCCGCGCACAGCCGGAAGATCTGCTGGTCGAGGTCGCTGAGCCCGTGGACGGCGTCGAGGATCTGCTCGACGAGCAGGGATGCGACCACCTGCCGCTCCACGTCGACCGTGTCGGGCAGCATCTCGTCGACGGCGGCCGCGGTGTGCTCGCGGTCGCGCCGCAGGCGGCGGATGCGGTTCGCCGCCTGATAGCGGCAGATCGTCGCGAGCCAAGGCAGCAGGGAGTCGCTCTCGAGCTGCAGCCCGGGGAGCTTGCGCCATGCCGCCATGAAGGTCTCCTGGGTCACGTCCTCCGCGTCGGAGGCGTTTCCCACCAGCCCGTGCGCGAGCCAGTACACCGGGCGCACGTACGCCCGGTAGAGCGCGCGGAACGCACTCTCGCTTCCGCCGGCGGCCTGCGCCGCCAGCGTGGCGTCGTCCTCGGTGCGCTCGCCCATCCGTCTCTCCCGCGGAGTTCTTCGTCTCTCACCAGGTCAGTGTCGGCGGTGCCGGGATCGTCTCGGATCGGGTCGGATCACCTCGTCGCGAGCACCGACAGCACGTTGCCGGCCGGGTCGGTGAACCACGCGATGTCGGGTCCGCGGCCCGGCCCGCCGTGCGCGATGCCCTTCTCGTCGGTGCCGAAGTCGGGGTCGGCGTAGATCTTCGTGACGACGCCCCGGGCGTTGAGGTCGTCGACGGCTGCCTCGACGTCGGCGACCGGGAAGTTCAGGATGGTGAAGCTCGCCGGTGTGTGATCGGGCTTCGCGTAGACGAGGATCATCCCGCCCTGCGGCAGGTGGATGTCGAGGAATCCCATCGAGTCGGAGGTCACCTGCAGCCCCAGGGTGTCGCCGTAGAAGGTTCGCGCGGCCTCGATGTCGTCGACGCTGAACCCGGAGAACGCGGCGGAGGTGTCGAATGCGGTCATGCGACCAGCATCCGCCTCGGGCCTGCCCGCGTCCAGGCCCGTCAGGCATGACGCGCGAACAGGGCCGCGAGGGCGTCCTCCCGCTGAGGCGAGGGGAGCCGGATGCCGGGACTCAGCCGGCGAGGACTTCCCGGACGGCATCGGCGCACATGTCCGGCTGGTCGATCCACGGAAGGTGACCGGCGTCCGGAACCTCGATCACGCGCGCATCCGGCATCCGCTCGGCGAGCGCCCGGCCCACGTCGGGGGCGCCGAGCGGATCGTGTGAGCCCCACAGCAGCACGACCGGGCAGGCGATCGCCTCGAGTTCGGACCCGAGTGCGCGAGTGGCGCGCAGCTCGCGCGCGAAGAGCCCGCGACCCGGCGGAACGAACACCCGCTCGACCATGGTC